>CALEYY010000204.1 GCA_937928295.1 uncultured Moraxellaceae bacterium | reverse complement strand
GCCCGGCCTGATACGAATAGCGCCCGGTGTGCAGGATCTGCATGGCGATCTTGCCGCCCTCGCGATGAACCGCTTCGGTAATCACACGATGGTGCTCGACCTCCTCCATCGTGGTCAGCTTGGCGCCGCCCGCAAAGACCAGCCCGTGATCATCCGGCGAGATGCCACCGGTCACGATCAGGCCAACGCCGCCACGCGCCCGCTCGGCATAGAACGCGGCCATGCGCTCGAAGCCGTGCTCGGCCTCTTCTAGCCCTAAGTGCATGGAGCCCATGAGGGTGCGATTGCGCAGCGTGGTAAAGCCGAGATCCAGCGGCGCGAGAAGGTTTGGGTAAAGCGTCGACGACATGATTAGGCACCTGTTTATGCAACTGATTGCATATTTATAAATCAGCGCCGCATTAATTGCAACCAGTTGCAGAATAATACTATGCTGCGGGCAACCTCCCGAGATGAGCGACTCATGTCCCTGCCCCACGCCCTGCTGACCTCGCTGCTGGAACGCCCCTGCTCCGGCCTGGAGCTGGCGCGACGCTTCGACCGCTCCATCGGCTTCTTCTGGCCGGCATCGCATCAGCAGATCTACAAGGAGCTGGGCAAGCTGGAATCGGCAGGATGGGTCGCGTCAGCCGCCGCCGAGGGCTCGCGTGGCCGCAAGCGCGTCTACGAAGTGCTGCCGGCGGGCGGCGATGAGCTGCGCCGCTGGGTCGGCGAGGTCGACGACCCCACCCCACTGCGCGATGCCCTGATGGTCAGGCTGCGTGCGGAGGCTGTGCTGGGGCCGGAGGCAGGAGTAGTGAATGATCTGCGGCATCGGCTAGAGCGGCACCGGCAGCAGCTAGTGCTGTACCGGGAGATCGAGGCGCGAGACTTTGCTGGTCGGGAGCTGGCAAGGGCGGAGCAGCTGCAGTACCTGGTACTGCAGTCGGGGCTGGCGCTAGAGGCTGCTCAGGCGGAATTTTGTGAGAAGGCGTTGCGTGTAGTGGCTGAATAAACCCGCTGCCCTGCTCTTCTTACGCAATCGCTATATTGGCTTTCAACGCCAAATGACCTGACATTATCTGCCCCCCTCTTGGCACCGTCTGACCCTGCGCAAACCGGATCGCACATGCGAGTCTGAACCACCAGCTGTTAGCCCCGAGCAACTTCTCTGCTCGCGCTAACACAGGAGGTTTCAGATGATTTACGAAAACATCGATGTGAACCCCTCGCTCGCAGCCATGACGCGCATCTTCCAGCGTCAGCAAGCAGCACTCTCGGAAGCTGCGACATTCACGCTGGAGCAACGGATAGCTCATTTGCAGGCGCTGCAGGGTGCACTGAAGAAACATCAGGATCGGCTGGCTGCAGAGCTCAGTGCCGACTACGGTCATCGCTCGGCGGATGAGTTCAAGATGGCGGAGATGCTCTTCGGCCTCGAAGGCATCAAGTATTGCCTCAACCACATCAAAGGCTGGATGCGGCCCGAAAAGCGTCATGTCTCGATCTTGCAGATGCCGGCACGGGCACGCGTGGAATACCAGCCACTCGGCGTGGTCGGCATCATCGTGCCGTGGAATTACCCGGTCTTTCTGGCAGTCGGCCCGCTCATGTACGCCCTCGCCGCCGGCAATCGCGTGATGATCAAGATGTCTGGCTACACGCCACGCTTGGCGGAGGCGTTCAAGCACATGCTGGCCGAAATCTACGACATCGATCATGTGGCCGTGATCACGGGCCAAGGCGCCATTTCTGAGGCATTTCCCAAGCTCGCGTTCAATCAAATCACCTTCACCGGATCGACTCAGGTCGGTCGCATTGTCATGCAAGAGGCCAGTCGCAACCTGACACCGGTGCTGCTGGAGCTGGGCGGCAAGTCGCCGGTCATCGTGCATGAATCCTTTCCGATTCAGGATGCCGTCGAGCGGCTGGCTTTCGGCAAATGCTGGAACGCCGGTCAGACCTGCGTCGCGGCCGATCACGCTTATGTGGCCACAGGTCGCCAGGCGGAGTTTGTTGAGCGCTTCACGGCGCAAATCAAGCTGATGTATCCAACGCTGCTGAACAACCCGGACTACACCTCCGTCATCAACGACAAGCAGTACCGCCGCATCCAAGGCTATCTCGATGATGCGCGTACACGCGGGGCGCAGATCATCGAGATCAACCCCGCTCATGAAGACTTCAGTGGCAGCCGCAAAATGCCGGTGACACTGGTCATCGGTGTGACGCGCGACATGCAGATCATGCAAAACGAAATCTTCGGGCCGGTGCTGCCTGTGCTGGAGTACACCGATCTCGACGAGGTACTGCGCTACATCAACAGTCAGCCGCGCCCGCTCGCGCTGTACTACTTTGACTATGACCGCAAACGCATCGAATACCTGATTGCCAACAGCCACTCCGGTGGCGTGACGGTCAACGATGTGATGAGCCATGTCGCCGTCGATGACCTGCCTTTCGGCGGCGTTGGCGCCTCGGGCATGGGCAAGTACCACGGCCGCGAGGGCTTCTTGGCCATGTCTAATGCGCGCAGCGTGCTCATCAAATCCCGCTTCAATGGCCTCAAATACATCATGCCGCCGTTCAATAAACCGGCACATGCCTTCATCAAGCGTTTCTTTCTGAGCTAAGTGAGCATCATGACTAATCATCCGGCAACCGTGGCCGATAACTCGGCCGACATCATGCGCGACTTGCGCACCCCGCCTGCTGTTTCCTGGCCCGCCGTTGTGCTCATGGTGATGGCCAATACCGCCATCATCGTGGCGAGCGTGCTGTGCTTTCTGGAGATACTGCCGCTCTGGGCCGGCACCGTGATTAATGCGCTGTCGATTTATCTACTGTTCACGCCGGCTCATGACTCCATGCATCGCTCGGCATCGAGCAATGGCAAGCTGAACGAGCTGATCATGGCCGCCAGCACTTTCGTGGCCATTCCCTTCGGCACCGGCAAATTCATGCGCGTCATGCACATGCGCCATCATCGTTTCACCAACGAAGAAAACGACCCGGACCACTTTCTCTCCAGCCATTTTCTGCTGATGCCGGTCTGGGGCTTCTGGCCCTTTCTTTATCTCTACACCTTCGCTAAGTCGCCCAAGGATTTTCCGGGGATTAATGCCCGCGAGACCTGGCGCGAGGTCGCCATCGGCCTCGGCACCGTGGCCTTACTCTTCGTTATCGCCCCGGTACAGATGCTCTGGCTCTGGCTGATTCCTATCTATGTGGGGTTTTTCCTGATGTGCCTAGTGTTCATGGTGCTGCCTCACTACCCCGCGATCGTCCGGGAAAGCGAAGACCCGTATCAAGCCACGCTGATCAGGCTTGGCTGGGAATGGCTGCTGACGCCGTTGCTGGCGTATCAGAACTATCACCTCGTTCATCACCTTTACCCGACCGTGCCGTTCTATCGCTATGGCAAGGCATGGAAAGCCCGGCTGGCGTATCACCAATCGAAAAATCCCGGCGTGGTATCGCCCTTCGGTCTCGGCGCGAAGCGCACGCCTGCCAGCACCAAGCCGGCCCCTTGAGCCAGCCTACTGAGTCCGCTTTAAGAGAGAGAACAACATGCAAAAAACAGTATTGATTACCGGCGGTGCCGGCGGCATCGGCCGTGAGTTCTGCAAGCTTTTTGCCATGGACGGTTATCGCATCGTGGTGTTCAGCCTGCTACAGCACGAGCTGGATGAGCTGGGCACGCTGCTCGCCCGCGACATACCCGGCACAACTTACCTGCCTGTACAGATGGATCTGTCTGAGCCCGATGCTGCCGTGCGCATTCAGGCTTGGCTGGTGGAGCACCATATTTGCTTGGATGTGCTCGTCAATAATGTCGGTTTCGGGCTATTCGGCGAACATACCGAGCTGGATGTGGCGCGGCTGGGCAAGATGCTGACCGTGAACAATACGCTGATGAGCCAGCTCTGCGCGCTGATCGGGCAAGACATGAAGCGGCGCGGCGGCGGGCATATTCTCAATGTCGCCTCGCTCGCCGGCTTCGCACCCATGCCCTATTTCGCGGCCTACAGCGCCAGCAAATCCTATGTGCTGTCACTCAGTGTGGCGCTAGGTCAGGAGCTGCAAGCACATGGCGTAAAAGTCACCTGCTTGTGCCCGAGCACCACCCGCACGCAATTTCTCGATACCGCACAAAGTCGTCACACCTCGACGCAAGGCATTACCCGTTTTGTCTCGGCCAGTATTGCCACGCCGGCCTCGGTGGCGCGGGCAGGCTACGAGGGCATGCAGAAGGGCAAGCGCATAGTGCTGCCCACGCTGCCACTGAGCCTGCAAAGCATGTTGATTCGTGTGTTGCCGCCACAGCTGACGGCGTGGTTCGTCTTCCAACAAGCCAACAGGGCCTGAATTTTATGAACATTCCAACTCGCCGCGCTGATCATCTGTTTCATGACACTTGGCTACCCGAAGAAACACGCCGTATCCGTATTGAGGCTCGCACCTTTGCCGAAGATATTCTGCGCCCCGTCGCTCACCGGCTGAACACAACGCCGGAGTCATATGACTCTTTTCCTCGCGATATTTTCAATGCCATGGCCGCTGCTGGCCTCTACCAAATACCCTTCACGGCGGATGTTGGCGGGCGTGGCCTGGAGTTCCCGACGCTAGCGACATTAACGGTCATTGAAGAGCTCGCGTATTTTTCACCAGGCTTGGCATCGGCACTGTATGACGGCCAGGCCATTCTTGTTGGCAAGACATTGGAGCGCGCGCAGGAGCCCCTGCGCACGCGCTACTTGTCGGCTCTAGTGCGAGGCGAATTTGTAGGCTCGTTCGCGACCAGCGAACCAGCCGCCAGCACAGACCTGTCTGCAAGCTCCATGCAGACCATCGCCACTCGTGTCGATGGTGGATTTCGCATTAGCGGCCAGAAGCGCTGGATCACCAACTCCGTTGCCGCTGACCATATTGTTCTACTCTGCCGCAGCGGCGATCGACTCACCATGTTCCTGGCGGACATGCACGCGGATGGCGTGAGCGTCGGCGAGCCCGACCGGAAAATGGGCAACCATGCCCAGCTCACCGCCGACATCTACTTCGATAATGTCTTTGTGCCCGAAGATCATGTCATTGGCAGCGATGGCCAAGGTCTGCGTGTCGCACTGGGTGCGCTCATGCTCGGACGCATGGGCATCGGTGCCATCGGCGTCGCCATGGCACAGGCTGCATTCGATTACTCCGCAGATTACATGAGCAAGCGCAAGGTATTCGGCCAGGAGTTAGCCCGCTTTCAACATTGGCAGTTCACTTTCGCCGAGCATGCACTGGGCATCGAAAACGGCCGCAATCTGTATCAAAAAGCCGCCTTCCGCTACGACCGGGAAGGCGATGCCGATATCGAGGCTGCGATGGCCAAGTTCTTCGGCAGCCGTCTGGCGGTTGATGTCGCACGCGACGCCATTCAGGTTTGTGGTGCCTACGGCTTTGTGCGTGAACTGTCTGCCACCGGCGAAACCTTCCCGCTTGAATCCATCTATCGCGATGCCAAAATCGGTGAAATCTACGAAGGCGCCAACGAAATTCAGCGCTGGGTCATCGCGCGTCACATCTTTGGCCGCGAGTTGGCTGGCTGAACACCTGCAGGAGAGGATCAATGGCTCTGGCCGAATTACACCGTGATACCGACACCGGCATCGCCACCATTACCGTCAATCGTCCGGATGTTTTGAATGCGCTTGATGTCGCCACTGCCTGGGCTATTCATGATGCTGTGACGGCACTCGCCAGCGATGCTCAGGTGCGTTGCATCGTGTTGCGCGGCAATGGCCGTGCATTCATGGCCGGCGGCGACCTGGCTCGCTTCGCTGAAGACTTCGAGGCCGCCGCAGGTGTTGTCGATGAGCTGCTCGATGCTCTGCACCCTGTCATCGAAACCTTGGCCAATCACCACGCACCGGTTATTGCCAGCGTCCAGGGTGCTGTCGCGGGTGCCGGCATCAGCCTCATGAGTGCTTGCGATTTTGTTCTGGCGGCTGAAGGTACCCGCTTTGTGCTCGCCTACGATCGTATCGGTGCG
>CALEYY010000203.1 GCA_937928295.1 uncultured Moraxellaceae bacterium | reverse complement strand
CGCGCATCAGGCTCATGTCGTGGGTCACATCGGTCATCAGCAGGGCCGGGTGAAATTCGCCATTGTGGTCGCCAACACGGCGCGATTCGGCGACCACCGTGGCGCCGTCGGCAATGGCATTGGCGACCTGCCGCTCCACCGTCATACGCTGCTTGGCCGTGGTCATGGCACCGATATCCACCGCGCAACCGGCGCTGGCAGCACCATGCCGCAGCGCCTTCACCTTCTGCGCGAGCAAGGCCACAAAGGGCTGATAAATCGATTCATGGACATAAATGCGCTCGACGCCGCCGCAGGATTGTCCGGCGTTTTGCAGACCGGCCCAGGCCGCGCCGTTGGTGGCGCGCTCAAGATCGGCGTCGTCCAGCACCACCATGGGGTCTTTGCCGCCCAGCTCCAGCGATAGCGGCGTCAGCGTTTCGGCCGCCTGCGCCATGAGCTGCTTGCCGGCCGGCACCGAGCCGGTGAAAAACAGCTTGTTGATGCCGTGCTCGAACATGGCCGTGGAGATGGCACCGCCGGAGCCGGCCAGGTGATAAAACAGGCCCGGCGGCAGATCGCCGGCAGCCACGATATCTTCAATCAGCTTGCCGACCAGCGGCGTCACGGCGGCCACTTTCAGCAGCACGGCATTGCCGGCCATGAGCGCCATCACGACTTCGCCAAACGGAATCGACAGCGGGTAATTCCACGGGCTGATGATGCCGACCACGCCCAGCGGCAGGTGATGAATTTCGGATTGCTTGCCGATGAAGGCGATGCTGGCGGTACGCCGCGATTTCGGAGCCAGCACTTTGCCGGCATTCTCGCCATACCACTGGCAGGCCAGCGTGCAGGGGATGACTTCGGTGACCAGCGCATCCATCGGGGTTTTGCCGTTGCCCTGGCTGACGATCTGGGCAATTTGATCGGCATGATCAACGATGTAGCGGCGCATGCCTTCGATGTGTTTGCGCCGTTCGGCAAAGCTTTTCGCGCCCCAGATGCGCTGGGCAGCGCGGGCCTGCGCAAAAATCTGCGGGATGGCGTCTAGCGGAGTATTGGGGATGGCACCCAGGCGTTCGCCGGTGGCAGGGTTGAAGGCGACGGTCTCGCCGGCGGCATGGCTCATGGTCTGGCTCCTGCGCCCGTCTTCGCGGGCTTGTGCGCACTCGCCGCAGAACTTCATGTCCCGCCGGCACGGTGCGCTGCAGTCAGCTTAATCCTTCCGCTTGCCCGCTGTAAAACAGCCGACTCAGACCCAGACCAGCGCCGCCCGACGATTGGCAGCTTCGCGCTCCACCAGACCGGCGTAATTGGCTTCGACCAGGTTGCGCTTCACTTTCAGCGTTGGTGTGAGGAATCCGTTGTCGATCGTCCAGCTGTCGCTGGTGAGAATCAGTTTGGCGATCTTCTCGTGATCTTCAAGATCGGCGTTGACGGCATCGAGAACGCTAAGCAATTCGCTCTCTACGGCCGGGCGCGGCTGATTCAGCGCATCCGATGTCAGCGTGACAATCATCACCGGCTGCGTCAGGTTCATGCCGACCAGGCAGAGCTGATCAATCAGCGCCGACTTCGCCATCGCGCCTTCAATCGGGGCCGGCGCAACATACTTGCCCTTGGCGGTCTTGAAAATATCTTTCACGCGACCGGTAATGTAGAGATAGCCCTCGGCGTCGAGGCGGCCTTTGTCGCCGGTTTTCAGCCAGCCATCGGCCGTGAAGGTTTCCAGCGTTTTCTCCGGCTCTTTCAGGTAGCCCGCCATGACGCCGGGATGCTTGACCTGAATCTCGCCTTCCTCAGACAGTCGGAAGCCCGAATCCGGGAAGGGCTTGCCGACCGAGCCGGCGCGCGTGCGACCGGGCAAGCCAGCAGACACATAGGCCGAATTTTCGGTCATGCCGTAGCCTTCGAGAATCTCCAGGCCAAGCACGCGCTTGAACCAGTCCAGCGTGCTGACCGGGATCGGCGCGGCACCCGACAGCGCCATCCGCACATTCTGCAGGCCCAGCGTTTTCAGCAGCTTGTAGCGCACCACATCACGCAGCAGCGGGATGGCCATGAGCTTGTCCAGCTTGCTTTCAGACAACTTGCCGAGGATGCCGGACTTGAAGCGGCCCCAAACCAGCGGCACGGCGAAGAAGCGCGTTGGGGCCACTTGCGGCAGCTGCTGCGCGAGCTTGTCTAGCGCTTCCAGGAAATGTACTTCCGCGCGCCAGAGCAGGCTCGCGGTTTCCACGGCGGCGCGCTCCAGCAGATGCGCCAGCGGCAGGTAGGAGAACAGCTTTTCGTCCGCCTGCGCGGGCGGCAACTTGGACAGAAAGGCTTGTGCCGTCCACGCCATGCCGCCGTAAGTCATCATCACGCCCTTGGGGTGGCCGGTGGTGCCCGAGGTGTAGATCAGCGTCATCAGCGCGTCGGGCGCGGGGCGATCGTAGCTGCTCAGCGGCGACTCGGCCTGCGCCATGGCATCCCAGTCGATGTCGGCGTGCGGCGCCTCCACATACGGGAAGCGAATGGTCTTCACGCCCTCGGGGATGGCGGCGAGAAACTCGGCACCGTCGGGCATGGGGCCGAGGAACACCGCGCGCGTATCGCTGTGCTCAAGAATGTAGGTGGTAGCCGACGCGGCCTGCTTGGGGTACAGACCGACCGTGACATGGCCGGCCCACTGAATGGCCAGATCGGCCATGAACCAGTGCGCGGTATTGCGCCCGGAGATGGCAATCGCCGAGCCTGCCGGCCAACCCTGCGCCTTCAGTGCCGCCGCCATGCGACCGATCTCGCGCGTCGCCTGCGACCAAGTCCACTGCCGCACGCTGTCGCCGGCCGGCTGCACCAGCCAGACTTTGTCCGGCGCCTTGCGGGCATGTTCGAGCAGGCGTTCGAGGGGGTATTTATCGGCGCGACGAGCACTGGCAGAAGCCATGGCATCCTTCCTTTTATTCAATCTGAAACTACAAAATCGGTAGCAATACCGGCAATCACACCATCACAGTGTCGGGTCTTCGGCCATGCGCCGCTGACGCGCCTGCCGTGCGGTGATGTCGGCGGTGCTGCTGCTCTCGCGACCATCCGCCGACCATTGCGAGCGCGACGACAGCCACTGCACCGTCGGCTCCCACACCGACTTCACCGCCTTGCTGCCAAGAATCACGCCCATGTGGCCACCGGGCGACACATGGAACTGTTTGTCCTTGGACGCCACGAGGTCGATGATGCGGCTGGCAATGCCTTCGGGCACCAGCACATCGGTTTTGCCGGCAAACACCAGCAGGTTGGCGGTGATGGTGGTGAGGTCGGCGACAGCATCGCGAATCTCGATGCGCCCGGTGGCCATCTGGTTGTCGATGGCCATCTTCACCATCATGTCCTGAATCACGCCGCCGGGGTAATCGAGCATGTTGTTCAGGTAGTCGGCGGTGGTGGAATGGCTTTCCACGAAATCGCGATCCCAGAGCTTGGTCAGCAAGTCCCAATAGGTGGTCACGCTGCCGATGGGGTCGGTGAGCTTGAAGCCCAGCGTGGTCATCCAGCCCGGCGAATGCAGGCGCGATGGGTTCAGGTTGTGCAGCCGCCAGCCGCTGAACTTGCGCACCAGCTGTGCCGGCGCATTCATGGCCGTGGCCGCTTTCGCCACAATACCGCCGCCACGCATGTTGATCGGGCTGGCAATGGTGATCAGGTTGCGGATGTGCTGATCCTGCGTGAGGCCCATGTACACCAGCGACAGCAGGCCGCCCATGCACCAGCCCATGAGCGTCACATCTTCGCTGCCGGAGTGCCGGCGCACTTCCGCCAAGGCATCGCCCATGAGGTGCTGGGCGTAGTCCTGCATGCCAAGTTGGGCATGACGGCGCTGCGGCTTGCCCCAGTCGATCAGGTACACATGAAAACCGCGCGCGGCCATGTAGCGCACCAGGCTGCGATGCGGCATCAGGTCGAAGGATTCAGTGGTCACGCCCAGCGGCGGCACCAGCACCAGCGGCACCGGATGGCGCTGATGCTCGACGCGCACGCGCTCGTTGTCGGCCAGTTCGATGAACTGCTCGGCGGGTGGCGGGTAATAACGCAGCGACATGGGGTCGGCTTCAAAGATTACTTCGTGCGAGGTCAGACCGGATTGCACCAGGGTTTCGCGCAGGAACAGCCAGTCAAAAGCGTTGTCTACCGCCGAGGCCACACGCGAATTGGCGGACAGTCCGGCATTGAGCGCGCGGCGAAAAACCGGATTCATGAGCCTACTCCTTGTTCAGCTTGTTGAGCTCGCGCAGCGGAATCGACAAACGACTCGGGTCTGCCGGCACGATGCCACGATACAACCCGATGAGATATTTCAGATCCGCTTCGGCATCGCCGGTCGGATAAAACAGCGGGAAAAACTCCATTTTGCGCTCGCCAAAATTCAGCGAGAACGGCTGGATCGGCACGCCGGCCATCACGGCAATATGATAGAAGCCGAGCTTCCAGGCCTTGGAGGCATGGCGCGTGCCTTCCGGCGCAATGCCGAGATAGAGCTTGTCTGTCTCGCGATATTGCTGAGCCGACTGCTCGACCAAGCCCATGGATTTGCTGCGATACACCGGGCGCATGCCGAACCAGTAGATCAGCTTGCCGAACACGCCGACAAAAAGCTCGGCCTTCACCATGACATTGATGCGCAGACGCAACGCCAGCATCACCGCCACAGCAATCAAGGCATCACGATTGGATGTGTGCGGAGCACCGATGAACATGGCCTTGGGGGCCGACAGCGGAGTGCCGGTGACTTCCCAGCGCAGCAGCTTCAGCAGCAGCTCACCGAAAAACTGGCCGACCGCGTTGCCACGACGCGGAACATCCGGCCCCAGATCCTTTGCCTTGATCCCCATGGACTTCCTCATTAATTAAAACGAAAGCGCAAACTTACGCGATGCCAGCTACTGATCGCAACGCGGCTGGTCGGCTCATGCCTTGGCGTGTCGCCTCAGAGCATGACATGAATCTGCATTTCACCGACCAAGAAGCCGAGTACGGCACCTACCGTGATCAGAATCCATTCCTCTTCCTTGAAGGCGGGGCGCAACATGCCCTCGAACTCCGTTGGCGTGAGCTGGCGCATACGCGTGATCAGGGTATTGCGCACATCCATGGCGTCTTCGGCGTAGTTTTCCATGTACTTCATGGTTTCTGGCAGCTTCTCCAGAATGCGCTCGGCCACCGTGGCCTTCATCTCAATGTAGCGTTCAGTGCCAACGGCGTAGAGCACCAGCGGCCGCGCCATACCGGCCTGCTCGTCGATGACACGACGCACATGGCGTTGCAGCAATTGAATGACGCGATCCGATTTCGGGCCGGTAAACAGCTCTTCCATCATGATGCCGGGCGTGAGGATCTGCTTGGAGATGAGCGCGGCGTAATCGGAAGCGACCTCCTGCTGACGACGCAGGAACAGGCCGTGCAGCGTGAAGCCCATGAACTTCTTCGGATTCAGCGGACGGAACAGCATTTGCAGCGCCATCCAGTCACTGACCAGCCCGACGAAACCGCCAAAGGCCGGCAGCATCCACGGCTGCTTGAAGATGATCCAGCACACCATTTGCACCAAGCCGATGGTGAAGCCGAAATAGAAACCGGCGGTACAAAAGAACTTCAGCTCCTGCTTGCCGACGCGCTGAAACACTTCGTTGAGCAGCGTTTTGTCTTTCTGCAGATTGCTGATGACCATGTGGCGAATGTCGAAGTAGCGCGACACATCGTGCTGCACCTCGCCCATGATCGTGGCCACAATTTTCGGCGCTTCAGCCTTGACGCGCTTGATGATGGCCTGACGCAGGAACTCCGGCATGCCCTCCCAGAGGCCCGGCTGATACTGGTGCATGACTTCACGCACGATATCTTCGGACGCTTCCATCATCGGCAATTCGATTTCGCGGGCGATGCGCTTGGGATCGAGGCGCGCAAAGATTTCTTCCGGCTTGATCAGGCGCTCGGTCATCAGATCCACGGCGATGGTCGCCATCTTCACCGACTTGCGCGGCACGATGCCCTGCCAGCC
>CALEYY010000202.1 GCA_937928295.1 uncultured Moraxellaceae bacterium | reverse complement strand
CAACGCACTGCGGCAACCTCGGCGCTCATGTCCCATTGCAGCGCCTGCGGGCTGGCCCAGGGCTCGTACCAGCCCCAGAACATCGCGTCGGTGCTGTCGCCGTGGTGGCGCTGAAGTTTTTCACGCAAGCCGTCTTGCTCAAACGCGCGCCGCGCACCGGCCATGGCATCCACCATGAACGGATCGATGGCGATGGTTGGCGAGCAGGCAAGTACGCCGCATACCAGTTCAGGATGCGCCGCCGCAGCCAGCACCGACATGGCTCCTCCATCACTGTGGCCGAACATCAACGCCTTGTGGATTCCGAAGTGGCGCAACACCTCGCCAAGCACCGGCCCCGCCTCTTCACGCCGGTAACTGGGCTCACGCCCACCCACCAGACTCTCGGATCGCCCATAACCATACCGGTCATAGGCCAGCACCGGCCAGCCGCTGGATTCGGCCAACACCAGAGGCAGGTCTTTCCAGGTGGTGATGCAGTCCAGCCCGCCGTGCATCATCACGATGGTCGGCTGCCCGTTGCCCACATCACCCCAGGTGGTGGCGGCCAGCCGATGGCCTCCCGCAAACAGTTCGTGTTCTTTCATCATGTCAATCTGTCTCCTGGTTGCGCCTTGAAGGGGATCGGCACAGCCTACAGGTCGGCCTGTCCGGTCAGCAGTTGGCGCGCGATGGTGCGGCGCTGGATTTCGCCGGTGCCGTCGGGGATGCGCATCACGCGGGCGAAGCGGTAGCCCTCTTCCAGGCGCAGTTCGTTGGTCAGGCCCATGCCGCCGTGGATCTGGATGCTGCGGTCCATGACGCGCCCGAGCATCTCGGTTGAAAACGCCTTGACCATGCTGACCTGCGCGGTGGAGGCGCGGCCGCTGTCAAGGCGCCAGGCACAGTTCTGGATCATGGTCTTGGCGGCGTAGATGTCCATCGCGCTGTCGGCCAGCATGAGCTGGATGGCCTGGTGCTCGGCGATAGCCACGCCAAAGGTTTTCCGCACCTTGGCATATTCCACCGCCTGGTCTAGCGCCCAACGCGCCAGGCCCAAACAGGAAGCCGCCATGCCCATGCGCCCGGCGTTGACGCCGTCCATGGCCGCCGTCAGGCCGCGCCCGACATCGCCGAGCCGGTGGTCGTCGCGCACCCGCACGCCGTCGAGCACGATGACGCCGGTATCGCCGCCCAGGTGGCCCATGGTGTTGATGATGCGCGGCACGGAAAACCCGGACGCGCGCGTGTCAACGAAAAAACCGGTAACGCCACCCTTGTGGCGGGCTGCGGCTTCGGGGTCGGTCAGCGCAAACACCATGGCGTAATCGGCGTAGGGCGAGTTGGTGATCCACTGCTTGGTGCCGGTGAGCACCCATTCGTCACCGTCGCGCACGGCGCGGGTTTTCATGCCGAATACATCGGAGCCGGCATCGGGCTCGCTCAGACCAAAGCACAGGGTCTTGTCGCCGCTGGCGATGCCGTCGCGGTAACCGGCAAACACCTCGGGGTCCAGGTGCCGCAGCACCGGCGACAGGCCGTTGGTAAAGGGCGACGGCAGCACTACCGTCTGGACCAGCGCTTGCGCCGGGCCAACGCGGTGGTTGAGTACCTCCTGCACATGGACCATGACCTGCGCGCCCTGCCCGCCGCCGCCCAGTTTTTCGTCGCCGAACAGGGTGTAGAAACCAAGTTCGGCCGAGCGCTTGCGCACCTGCTGGCGCAGCGCCAGCACCTCGGGCACATAGCGACCGCTGGCATCGAACAAGGTGCGTTCGCTGCCCAGCAGATCGTGGTGGCGCTGCTGCAGTGGCAGCACTTCGCGCTCCACGAAGCGCAGCACTGCCTCGGCAATCGCCACGGTATCGGGATCGATGGTGAAGTCCATATGGGAAACCTCGGCGCTACAACAGCCGGAACTTCGGCAGCGTGACCTCGTCGGTCACGTCGTCGTAGCGCACCGTCACGCGCTGGCCGATGCGCACCGCCTCCACATCGTCGGTGACGATGTTGGTCATCATGCGCGCGCCCTCGTCGAGGTCGATCACCGCCACCACGTAGGGGGTGTCGGCCTTGAAGGCCGGACCGGCCGGCCGGCGCGCGATGGTGTAGCTGTAAATGGTGCCGGTGCCGCGCGCATCGACCCATTCGACGGCGTCGGAATGGCAGTGCGGGCACAGGACGCGCGGATAGAAATGGTGCTTTCCGCAGTCGTGGCAACGCTTGAGTGTCAGGCGATGCTGCTTGAGGGCATCCCAGTAGGGGCGGCTTTCGCCATCGATGACGGGCAGGGGTTTGTCGTACATGGTGTTCACCGGGTGGAGAGAATGCAAGTGGCACCGCTGGAGAGCGTGCCGCCGGTGCCGTGGACCAGCGCGGTCACGGCGTTCGCGATCTGGCGCGGGCCGCATTCGCCGCGCAACTGGCGCACCGCCTCGATCAGCAGGAAGATGCCGTACATGCCGGGGTGCGCGTAGGACAGACCGCCGCCGTTGGTGTTGAGCGGGAATACACCGCCCGGCGCGGTGCGCTGGTTGGCGACAAAAGCGCTGCCCTCGCCACGCTTGCAAAAGCCCAGCGCTTCGAGCGTCAGCAGCACGGTGATGGTGAACGAGTCATAGACCTCAACCACGTCAATGGCGTCATGCCGGATGCCCGCCATGGCAAAGGCGTCCCGACCGGCCACTTCGGCGGCCGTCAGGCGCGCTAGGTCGGGCATGGCGGCGATGGTCCAGTGGGTGTGTGATTCGCCGTAACCGCGCACGAACACCGGCTTGCGACCGAGCGCCTTGGCGTGCTCGGCGGTGGTCATGACCACCGCGCCACCACCGTCGGTGACCAGACAAATATCGAGCAGGTGCAGCGGGTCGGAGATCATCGGGCTCTTGAGCACATCGTCGATCGACAGCGGGCCGCGCATCGTCGCGGCCGGATTGAGCGCCGCCCACTTGCGCGTGGCCACCGCGATCTCGGCCAGGTTCTCGGAGGTGGTGCCATATTCGTGCATGTGGCGCTTGGCCGCCATCGCATAGCCGCCCACCGGCGTGGGCATGCCCCAAGGCGTCTCGTACTGCATGGTCAGCACCGCCGGGCGCCCGGCGAGGTTGCGGCTCATCTCGCTCTTCTGCAGGCTACCGTAAGTGATCAGCGCCACCTCGCAGCGGCCAGCCTCGATGGCGGTGGCGGCATGCGCCACATGCGCCTCGAAGGCCGAGCCGCCGATGTTGGTGCCGTCGACGAAGCGCGGCGTAATCCCCAGGTACTCCGACAGCGTCACGGTCGGCAACTGGCCCGGACCGGGCACCCCCCACATACCGGCGGTCAGCAACCCATCGACTTCGTGCATGGCGATGCCGGCGTCCTTCAAGGCGTCGCGGGCGACCAGCGCCTGGGCCTGCAGGACCGACATGGGCGCAAGGACCTTGCCGTCCTTCAGTGGCAGGTCGGCAACGCCGACGATCACAGCTTCTCGTTTTGTCATATTTAGAAATCTCCTGGTGTTAAATATCCCGGGCCCGTGCGGTCTGTACTAACCACGGGCCCGGGTTGGGTCAATCGGCCTTGTTTTCATCACGTGCCATCTCGCGCAAGCGGAACTTCTGGATCTTTCCGCTGGGTGTGCGCGGCAAGTCGTCCAAGATGTTCAACGTTTCCGGCCAGTACTGCTTCGTCATGCCCTGCTCTTCAAGAAAGTGCTTCATCTGGTCGAGCGTGAGCCCGTGGCCAGGCTTGAGCGTGACATATGCCACAGCGCGCTCACCCAGACGCGCATCGGGCACGCCGACCACGGCGGTCGCCTGGATGGCCGGATGGCGGTGCAACATCTGCTCGACCTCGACTACCGGGACGTTTTCGCCGCCGCGGATGATGATGTCCTTAGCACGGCCGGTGATGCGCACGTAGCCGTCGGCGTCGATGCGCGCGAGGTCACCAGTCTTGAACCAGCCCTCGCCGTCCATGCCGTACAACGCGGGGCGCTTGAGGTAGCCGACGAAGTTGCTGGGGCCCTTCGACTGCAGTTCCCCCTCCCCGCCGGTGGCGAGGACATCGCCACCGGCATCGACGACGCGGATCTCCATGCCCGGCATGGGCACGCCGTCGGTGCCGAAGACCTTGCCCGGCGAATCCCCGATGCGGGTGGTCGTGACCAGCAGGTTTTCCGTCATGCCCCAGCCCGACACGATGTGGGCCTTCAAGCGCTCGGTGGCGCGCTGCAC
Organism: uncultured Moraxellaceae bacterium; assembly: GCA_937928295.1. Classification (GTDB taxonomy): domain Bacteria; phylum Pseudomonadota; class Gammaproteobacteria; order Pseudomonadales; family Moraxellaceae; genus Perlucidibaca. The sequence goes on along the minus strand of CALEYY010000202.1, from coordinate 5,307 downwards.
CAGCGCGCGCGGAATCGGCGCGCCGGCGGAGATAAAGATGTTGAGCGTGGAGATGTCGTACTTGTCGAGCGCGGAATGGTCGGTCAGGTCGGCCAGGAAGGGCGTGGCCGCCATCATGAAGTGCACTCCCTCGTCCTGGATGCGTTGAAGCGCCACTTCGGCGTCCCATGTGTCTTGCAGCACGATCTTCGAACCCAACATCAGCGGCAGCTCCATGCCGATGGCAAAGCCGGTCTGGTGCGCCATCGGCGAGGGCATGAAACACACATGCTCGGCGGTCAAGCCGCAACGCTTGACGATCTCGACGATGTTCGCGAAATGGGTGTTGGAGGTGTGCAACGCGCCCTTGGGCTCACCGGTGGTGCCGGAGGTGTAAAGCAACTGCAACACCTCGTCGGGGTGCAGGCGGCGCTCGGCCAGCAACCGATCGGCATTGGGCGTTTCCTGCTCCCAGCGGCGCTCGATGAAGTGCTTCTCGAACGACATGTCGCCTTCGCCGCCGATCGCAAAGATATGCTTTAGCTGCGGCAGCGCCGGCTGAATCTCGCGCAGCATTGCGGCATGGTCAAAACCGCGAAACTCGCGCGGCACGATCATGACCTTCGATTCGGCCAGGCTGAGCATGAAGGTCAACTCGCGGTGGCGGAAGATCGGCATCACCGGGTTGGTCACCGCGCCGATGCGCAGGCAGGCCAGGTGCAGTGCCACAAACTGCCACCAGTTTGGCAACTGGTACGACACCACGTCGCCACGCTCCACGCCCAGTGCCGCCAGACCAAGCGCGATGCGCCTGGACAGGCGCAGCATTTGCCGGTACGACAAGGTGGTCGCCTGCCCGGTCATGCTGTTCAGGTCGGTCACGGCCACTTTGTCGAGGCGGCTGGGCGCGACTTCGTCCAGAAAATCGAGCAGGGTCTTGTTGTGCCAGTATCCGCCGGCCTTGGCTTGTTGAACCAGTTTGGGGCTCAGTTGAGATTCGATCATGTTGTCTAGTCGTTGTATTGAAATGGAATGAACTTAGCCGTGCCGGATGGCTTGCGACCGGGTCTGGGATCAGCGTGCGCCCCTGTCGCGCCCGCGAACTTGGACCATCAGGGTCACCGGGTACCGACCTCCTTGGGCAAAAAAGTAATGGTTTCAGTGAAGTCAACAATAGTCTCGCCACGCTGATTGATAACCAAGTGTTGCAACTCCATCAGGGTATAGCCGCGCGAGGTCGTGGGGAGCAGTCGGGCCTCCCCTTCGACATGAATGGTGTCGCCCGGAAACAGCGCACCGCGCAGGCGCGCCTGTACGCCGGTCATACCGCCGAACGGGCCGACTTCGTGGCCTTTGAGCGTGCCCTTGATGATGCCCGCCACGTAAGTCGCCAGCAGCCCCATGCCTAGCGAGATGACCATCGGGCCGGGCGCAAAGCGGCTGCGATGCGATCCGGTCATGTTCTCCCGGATGTACTCCATGTCGATGAAAAATGGTTCATGCAAGCCGACCACATTGACGAAGGTGACGATGTCGGTTTCGGTGATGGTGCGTCGGTGCGTCTTGAAATGATGCGACTTGGCGCTGTCGGTCAGGTTGGCCATTTTGAAGTCCGGTGATTGATGGGTGGTGATGGATGAAAGTGGTTCTCTGCGGGCAATCCCTCTATCGGCCTGGCCCGCTGTTTTGGCACAATCAGGTTTTTATGTCGTCTAGCGCAGGAGAACAGCGGATGAACCCAGCACCCTTGCCTGGCGGTCAACTTCAAGGCCAGATCGCCCTCGTCACCGGTGCCACGGCCTTCATCGGTCGTGCCATTGCGCTGGAGTTGGCGCGGCGCGGCGCGCACGTGGTCGTCAACGGCCGCAATCCCGAAGCCGGGCAGGCGGTGATCAACGAGATCGCTGCGAACGGCTACAGCGCCACGTTTGAACAAGCCGACCTGACCAATAGCGACGCGGTTCGTGCCATGGTGGATCGAGTTGCCGAGCGCCACGGTCGCCTTGACATCCTGGTGGCCAGCGGCGCAGGTGCCAGTGCCGATTCGCCGTCCTTTCGCCTTTTCAAGGAAATGAGCGACGGCGACTTCGACAACTACATCCGCGCCCACTGGCTCACCCGCGCGTTTGCGATCCAGGCGGCCGCCCGCGTCATGGCACTGCACGGCCGCGGCAAGATCGTCGCGGTGGGTACCGACGCGGGCCGCGTGGCCACGGTCGGCGAATCCTTCATTGGCGGCGCCACAGGCGGCATGATGCAAATGTGCCGCGTGCTGGCACGTGAGCTGGGGCGCGACGGCATTCGCGTCAACTCGGTGGCGATGAGCTACATCTGGGATGCCGAGCCGCGCTGGGGTCCGGGCTCGCCAGCGCTCGAAGGCGGCCATGGCACGGGCATGATCGAGAACCTGCGCAAGCGCATGCTGTTTCCAGTACATTGCCAGGACATCGCCAACGCGGCGGCGTTCTTTGCCGGACCGGAGTCCGATGCCATCACCGGCCAGACGCTCAGCGTCAACGGCGGTTTGAGCACACCGGGCTGACATGGCCATCAGGCCCCGCCGTGCGCGGCCTTGACGGCCGCGCGGTCAATGCTATCGGCACTCCCCAAGGGGAGTGCCGATACAAACACCACATGCTTGGGTTTCTTGTAGCGTGCGATGCGACCGCCCACGAACTCGATCAATTCTTCAGCACTCAGCGTGTGCCCAGCCTTCAGCACGCAGATGGCCTTGACCGCCTCGCCCCACTGAACGTCGGGCACCCCGATGACCACCACCTGCGCCAGCGCCGGGTGCTCCAGAATGGCCCGCTCGACTTCAGCCGGATAAACGTTCTCGCCCCCCGGCTTGATCAACTCCTTGGCCGGTGAACGCCCGCTGTACCAGAGGTAGCCCTCGGCATCGATGCGCCCCATGTCGCCCGTGTGGTGCCAGCCGTTGCGCAGCGTGAAGGCGTTGTCTGCTTCGCAGCGCCAGTAGCCCTGGAACACCATCGGCCCCCGCACCACGATCTCGCCGGTGGCGCCTGTGGGCAGCGGGCGGTCCAGCTCGTCCACCACCGCGACCGTGTTCAGCGCGGTGGGACGCCCGGCGCTGCCGGGGCGCTCGTCAAATGGCGCCAGGCTGACCGAGCCCGAGGTCTCGGTCTGGCCGTAGGCACTCCAGAAGGTCGCCTGGGGACAGGTAGTACGCAAGCGCGCGATGGTCTCGGGCACATCGATCCCCGACACCACGCGCAGCCTGGCCAGTGCAGAGCCTTGGGCCGCGGCGGCGTCCAGCAGGGCGCCCAGCATCGGTGGAAAGGTGCCGATCAGGCTGCCCCCGTCCTCGTCGATATGTTTGACCAGACTGGGCGGATCGAAACGTGTCATCAGCAGCGTCGCCCCGCCCGCCTGCTGCGTGGCCAGCAGGAAGCCGATGGCGGCCACGTGAAACAGCGGCAAGACGCCCAGATTGACATCTGCCGTGGTCAATTGCCAGGCCAGTTGCGTCTGCAGGCTGGCGGCGATCAGGCCGCGGTGCGAGAGCAGCGCGCCGCGCGGCCGCCCGCCCACGGCGGCGGTGTGGATGATGACAAGCCCCTCATCGTCATTCAGATCGGCGGGCGGCACGGTGCGATCGAGATACAGGGCTCTGACCGGCTGCCACGGCGCCTGCGCCGCGCCCGGCGCCGTCCCCAGCGTGTAGCGCTGCATGCCGTCCAGCCCTTGCTGCGGGAGTAGCGCCTTGAATTCATCGGCCACGATCAATACCCTGGGGGCCACGTCCTCGATGACGTAGGCGACCTCCTCGGCCGACAGCCGCCAGTTGATCGGCACCACGATCGCGCCCAGATGGGCGACGGCACCGAACAGGTCGACGTATTCCAGGCAGTTCGGTGCCAGGATCGCCAGCCGGTCGCCCCGGCCCACGCCCGCATCGGCCAGACCGGCGGCCAGGCGCGCCGTGCGTTCGGCGTACTGGGCATGCGTGACCCGCTGATCGCCGAACACCAGGGCGGTGTTCGGGCCGTGCAGCCCGGCGTTGCGGTGGATGAGATCGTGCAAGGTGAAAGATCGCAAACTCATTGCATGCTCCTCGTTCAGGTTCAGGTTCAGGTTCAGGTTCAGATTCAGATTCCGCTCGCCGGAGCCTTTGCCGGCGGCATCACTTCATGCAGAAAGTCCGCCACGCTGGCGACAAAGGCATCGTTGGCATCACCGGCAATCATGTGGCCGGCGCCCTTCAGATCGACAAAGCGCGCCCGCGGCAAGGTTTGCACCAGGGCACGCGCATCTTCTTCGCTGATGACGTCGCTGCGCTGGCCGCGCAGCAGCAGGGTGGGCGCCTGCAGACCGCGCAAGGCGCGCTCGTAGCCGTCCGCGTCGCGCCGGTGGTTGTGGTTGGCCTCGCTCATCATGAGCGGATCCCAGTGCCAATTCCAGCGGCCTTGCGCATTGAGGCGCAGGTTTTTCTTCAGGCCCTCGATCGGTCCTTCCATTGGCCGCCCACGGTAGTCAGCGATGTGTTGCGCGGCTTCTTCGAGCGACGCAAAGCCATCGGGCCGCGCCCGCATGAAGCGCACGATGCGCTCGACACCGGCTTCTTCCATGCGCGGCGCGATGTCCACCAGCACCAGCGCGTTGATCGGCGGCGCATGTGGGCGCCCGATGGCGGCCATGCTGGTCAAGCCCCCCAGGGAGGCGCCGACCACCGCCAGCGGCGTTCCCAGCTCGCGCCAGATGCGGCACATGGTGTCGGCCAGCGTCTCGATGCGGTAGTCGCCATCCGTGGCCCAGGCGCTATCGCCATGCCCCGGCAGGTCCAGCGCAACGGTGTACCAGCCGGCATCGCCCAGCACTTGCCCGGCCTTGCCCCAGGCATGGCGGGTTTGTCCGCCACCGTGCAGCAGCAGCACCGTGGGCGCGCCGACCGGGCCGTAGACATCGGCCACCAGGGGGCCGCCCGCGAAGCCGGCAAATTCCCGGCGCGTCGTCATGATGGCTTACCCACCTCTTGCGCGAAGTCGGCACCGCTACCGGCCACCTGACCCCAGTCGGCGAAGCTCTTGTAGTGCTCGCGCCACGTGGCCAGCAGTTCCTCGCGCGGCAGATCGGCGTAGACACCACGGTCATGCACATACTCCATGTGACGGCGGCCACTGACATCGAATTCATGGAAGACAGAATCGGCGCTGCCGTCGAACTCCAACGGACGGATACCGGCCTTCTCGCACAAGGAGCGGTTGAAGGCGGGTGTAGCCTTGAGCCATTGACCGTCAACCCACAGCTCGGTATAGCCGTGAAAGACGAACAAGTAGATCGGAAGAGCACACGTCTGAACTCCAG
>CALEYY010000201.1 GCA_937928295.1 uncultured Moraxellaceae bacterium | reverse complement strand
TCGCAAAAATCGTATGCCGAACTTCTCCAAGACACTCGGTCCGGAGCGTGTTCACTTGATGGCTGCTTATGTTTACTCGTTGTCGCACAAGTAAAACTGATTTAGGCAATCATTAAAATGCGTTAACAAACACGGCCTGCGACCTTTTGTCGCGGGCCGTTTTGTTTCAAAAGCCAGTAAACTTGGCACCATTGTCGAATCGTCGGAAGTTCTCATGAGCCAGCAGATTCCTACCCGTGACCTGTCGCCTGATCCCGTCAAGGTACATCAGCCACAGATGATGGATTTGTACGCCAAGCGCGAAAAAATCCACGCTCGCTCGATTTCCGGCTTTTTCCAGAACATTCGCAATGTGTCGCTGTTCACCATGATGGCGATCTTCTTTCTGCTGCCTTGGTTGAATTGGGATGGCCGTCAGGCCGTGCTCTTCAATTTGCCTGAGCGCCATTTCTACATTTTCGGCTGGACCTTCCTGCCGCAAGATTTCTTCTTTCTATCTTGGCTGCTGATCATCGCCGCCTTTGCCCTGTTTGCCGTGACGGTACTGGCCGGGCGCGTTTGGTGTGGCTACACCTGCCCGCAAACGGTGTGGACCAAGGCCTTCATGTGGGTCGAGGAGTTCGCCGAGGGTAATCGCAACGCCCGCATGCGCTTGGACAAGGCCCCGATGAGCGTCGGCAAGTTTCTGCGTCGCAGCTTCAAGCATGCCGGCTGGGTGGTGATCGCGCTGGCTACCGGCCTCGCCTTCATCGGCTATTTCACGCCGGTACGCGACCTCTGGCATCAGATCAGCACCAACACACTCGATTTCTGGATGGGCTTCTGGATGGTGTTTTTTGCCATCGCCACCTACCTCAATGCCGGCTGGATGCGTGAGCAGGTCTGCTTGCACATGTGCCCCTATGGCCGTTTCCAGAGCGTGATGTTCGACAAGGACACGCTGATCATCTCCTACGACACCGACCGCGGCGACCCGCGCGGCTCGCGCAAGCGCGGCACCGCCAGCATCGACAACGGCTTGGGCGACTGCATCGACTGCGGCATGTGTGTGCAGGTCTGCCCGACCGGCATCGACATCCGTGACGGCCTACAGTTCGAGTGCATCCAGTGTGCCGCCTGCATCGATGCCTGCGACAGCGTGATGGACCAGATGGGCTATGACCGTGGCCTGGTCAAGTACACCACCGACAACCTGCTGGCCAAGACCGGCGATGGCAAATATCACCTGTTCCGTCCGCGCCTGATCGGCTACACCGCCGTGCTCAGCCTCATGGTCGGCACCCTGCTGTTCACGCTGATCAGCCGCGTGCCGCTGTCTGTAGAGGCTTTGCGGGATCGTGGCCAGCTTTATCGCGAGAATAATGAAGGCTGGATCGAGAATAGCTACACGCTGAAGATCCAGAACAAGGCGCAGACGGCCGCCGACTACGAGATTCGCGCCAAGTCCGACGCGTTTCCGGTGCATCTGGATGGCGAGCCGATGGTCATCCACCTGCAAGCGGGCGAGCTGGCAACACGGCCGATATCCATCATCGCCAACCCGGACGAAATCACCGCGCGCCGCGTGGAAATTGAAATTGAAGTAACGCAGCGCGGCGATGCCAGCGTGCGTGCCGAAACTGAAAACACTTTTCTGTCGCCCAAACTCTGACGCCTCGGCGTCAGCAGTGCGCGCAACCCGGAGCCGCTATGAACACTGCACCATTCGTTCCCTGGTATCGCCACCCGTGGCTGTGGTTTGTGATTGCCATTCCTGCCTTTGCCGTGTCGCTGTCGCTGTTCTTTGTTTATCTTGCCGTGGTTAATCGCGACACCGTAGTGCGCGACGATTGGTATGAAGATGGCAAGACCATCAACAACAGCTTCACGCGCGATGAAGCAGCGTTGAGGCTGGGTCTGGTCGCCAATCTCATGCTTGATGCCACCACCGGTGAAGTCTTGCTGAAGCTCGATGCCAAGGCTCCGGTGGAGGCAGCGAGTATCGAGCTGAATTTCGTGCACAGCACGCAGAGCGCAAAAGACCAGAAACTGGTATTGCAACGCCTGATGGGCAACGAGTATCGCGGCCAGCTCAGCCATCCGCTGGAAGGCGTGTTCCAGATTGATCTGTCAACACCGGACTGGCGCCTAGCCGGCACTCGCCGACTGCCATCGGCTGAAGGCATACGCCTGCAACCCGAGTGAGCAGCTGCTTCCACTGCGGCCTGCCCAACCCCGCCGCCGCCCGCTATCACGCCCTCGTGCTCGGCGAGCCACGGGCATTCTGCTGCCCCGGCTGCGTAGCCGTCGCGGAAAGCATCGTCGCTAGCGGGCTGTCGTCGTATTACCAAGAGCGCGACAGCGCCAGCCCGACTGCAGCGCTGCCGGAAGCGCTGGAAGATTTGCTGCGCTATGACCATCCGGCCGCGCAGAGCGACTTTGTGCATCGTGAAGGTCGCTATGCCTGCACCGAGCTGAGCCTGGAGAATGTCAGTTGCGCCGCCTGCGCCTGGCTGATCGAGCGTCGCCTAAGTCAGGAAGGCAGCGTCGCTCAGGCATCGGTCAATCTCAGCAATCACCGCCTGCGACTGGTTTGGGATGACAGCCAGCGGCCGTTGAGCAGCCTGCTGACCGCGTTGGAGAGTATCGGCTATCGTGCCCGCCCATTCCGCGCCGACACGCACGCGGCGCAGCTGAAAAGCGAGGCCCGTACCCAGCTTATCCGCGTCGCCCTCGCCGGCCTCGGCACCATGCAGGCCATGATGTATGGCCTGGGCCTGTACATCGGCGCGTTTCAGGGCATCAGCGACGAATATCGCGATTATCTGCGCTGGATCTCCGGTCTGGTCGCCACCCCCGTGTTCTTCTATGCCGGCTGGCCGTTCTACCGAGCCGCCGTCAATGCCCTGAAGGCGCGCAGCCTGACCATGGATGTGCCGGTCTCCATCGCGCTGATCTTTGCCTATACCGCGAGCTGGTTTGCCACCGTCACACACGGCGGCGAGACCTATTTCGACTCGGTCTGCATGTTCATTTTCTTCCTGCAGACCAGCCGCTATCTGGAATTGAAAGCGCGTCAGCATGCCGGTGAAACGGCCGCCAGCCTGATGACGCTGGAGCCTCGCCTAGCGCTGCGACGACAGGCCGATGGCCAGTGGGAAACCGTCGCCAGCGATGACCTGCTGCCCGGCGATGTGATTCTGATTGCCGCCGGCGAAGCCATTCCCTGCGATGCCCGCGTGGTCGCCGGCAGCGGCAGCGTGTCGGAAGCGCTGATTACCGGCGAGCCCTTGCCGGTGGCGAAGATGCCCGGCGCCGACCTGCTCGGCGGCAGCGTCAATGGCGAGCAGGCCTTGCAGGCGGAAGTCACGCGTGTAGGCCAGGAGTCGGTGCTGGCGACTTTGCAGCAGCTGCTGGCCCGCGCCTTGTCCGAGAAGCCGCTGATCGCGCAGAAAGCCGACAGCATGGCGCACTTCTTTGTGGCCCGCGTGCTGGTGCTGGCCGTGCTGACCTATGTGGGATGGCAGTTTGTTGATCCCGACCGGGCGTTCTGGGCCGTGCTCGCCGTGCTGGTGGCGACCTGCCCCTGCGCCTTGTCGCTGGCGACGCCCGCTGCCCTCACGGCCGCCACGCATACCCTCGCCCGTGAAGGCTTTTTGCTGACGCGCGGCCATGTGCTCGATTCGCTGGCCGCTGCCACGCATGTGGTGTTCGACAAAACCGGCACGCTGACCACCGCTGAATTGGTGGTCAGCGACTTGCAGCTACATGCTCTGCCCCGCGCCGAAGTGCTGGCGCTGCTGGCCGGGCTGGAAGCCGGCTCGGCGCATCCGATCGCGCAGGCCATTGCTCAGCGCGCGGCGCAAGAAGGCATTGTGCCATCGCGCTTTGCGCAACCCGCCGAGCAGGTGCCCGGCAGCGGTGTATCCGCGCAAGACACTGATTATGCCTATCGGCTCGGGCATGCTCGTTTTGCCTGTGGCGGCAGCGCCGAAGCCGGCGAGCTGGCGCTCACGCTTTACCTCACGCGGCAGCATCTCGCCTCGGACGCAGCGTCAGCCTTTAACGGCTCGGCAAACACAAGCTGGGAAACCCTGGCGCGCATCACGCTGGAAGATCAGCTTCGCCCCGAGGCAGCGCCGGTCATCGAAGCCCTGCGCGAGCGCGGCCTGGTGACCTGGCTGATGTCTGGCGATCAGTCCGCCGTGCCACAGCAAGTGGCGACGGCACTCGGCATCGATCATTGCCAGGGCGGCATGACGCCACAAGACAAGCAGCAGGCCATCGAGAAACTGCAGGCCGACGGCGCGGTGGTGGTGATGGTTGGCGATGGCGTCAACGACGCCCCCGGCCTCGGTCAGGCGCATCTGGGCATCGCCATGGGCTCGGGCACGGACCTAGCGCAGACCAGTGCCGATGCCGTACTGCTCGGCGACCGCCTGCCGGCCTTGGTGCCGGCTTTCCGCATGGCCGAGCGCACGGCGGGCATCATCAAGCAGAACTTGCGCTGGGCGGTGGGCTACAATCTCGCCATCCTGCCACCGGCGGCGCTGGGCTTCGTGCCACCGTGGCTGGCCGCGCTGGGCATGTCGCTGAGCTCGCTGGTGGTGGTCATCAATGCCCTGCGTCTGCGACAACGCCAATAACTGCTTACCGAGACGCCGCATGGAAGTCATTTACCTGCTGATTCCACTCAGCCTGATGTTTCTCGTGGCGTCGGTCTGGTTTTTTTCCTGGGCCGTGCGCAACGCCCAGTACGATGACCTGCAAGGCCCGGCGCATCGCATCATTCTCGATGACCGCGACAGTCAGCGCGGCTTGGCCGAGGTCGCGAAAAAGCTGGCTGAAGCCGACGCCATAGCCCTTGAAGCAAGCACCGAGAACAAACCCTCATGATGGATCTCAGCTGGCTGCTCACCGCGTTTGTCATGGGCCTGCTCGGCGGCACGCATTGCGTGGGCATGTGCGGCGGCCTCAGCAGCGCCTTCACTTATGCGCTGCCGGAAGCCTCGCGCCGTGGCATCGCCCTGGTGGGCTGGCAGCTGCTGTACAACGCGGGGCGGCTGCTGACCTACATGCTGCTCGGCCTGCTCGCCGGCATCCTGCTCAGCGGCCTGCAAGACCTCGGCAGCGTGGGCACGGCCATACGCTGGTTTGCCGGCCTGTTCATGATGCTGCTCGGGGCTTATCTGGCCGGATGGTTCCAGGCACTGGCCGCGCTGGAGCGCCTCGGTGGCCCGCTGTGGCGCTGGATGGCTCCGCTGCGTCAACGCCTGCTGCCGATACGACACCCGGCACAGGCTGTGGCCGCCGGCATGCTCTGGGGCTTTCTGCCCTGCGGTCTGGTCTACAGCGCCATGGCGCTGGCCATCACCCGGGCCGAGCCGCTGCAATCGGCGCTAGTCATGCTCGCCTTCGGCCTTGGCACGCTGCCCACGCTGCTCGCCACCGGCACGGCATCGGCCCAGTTACGCCGTGTGCTGCAACGACCTGGCACACGCCAGACTGCTGGCGCACTGGTCATTCTCTTTGGTTTGTGGACGATCATCGGGCCGGAGCTGATGCATCACGGGCATCAGCATGGCGGAGCCGGCATGGACCATAACGGCATGGACCATGGCCAGATGGATCACAGCGGCATGAGCCAGGCCGAGATGGAGCACATGCACATGGATGGCATGCAGCACTGAGGCCCCGGCAGGAAAAGGTCAGAAAGCGCAGGGTTGAAACTGAAGTGACTGCCGGTGTTGACCGGCAGTCACCCTGCTTCCGGCTTAATCGCGGATATTGTGCGGAATCATGTAGCGGGTAATCGCTGGCACCAGCAGTACCGCCGCAATCATGTTCGCTAGGAACATGAACGCCAGCAGGATGCCCATATCGCGCTGGAACTGCAGCTCCGAGAACATCCACATCGCCACCGACAGCGCCAGCGAGAAGCCGGTGAAGATCACCGCCTTGCCCGAGCGTTGCAGCGTGCGGTAATGCGCCTCCTCCAGCTTCATGCCCATGCCCATGCTTTCCTGCAGGATGGCGTAGTGGTAAATGCCGTAATCGACGCCGATACCCACCGCCATCGCCAGCACCGGCAAGGTCGCGACCTTGAGGCCGATGCCGAGCAACGCCATGAAGGCATAGGCCAGCACCGACACCATCGCCAGCGGCAAGCCGATGGACAGCACCGAGGCAAAGTCGCGGAACGAGAACCAGACAAACAGCACGATGATGGCGAACACGCCGATCACCACCTGCTTCTCGTCGGCATGGATGACTTCGTTGGTGGCGGCCATGACGCCAGCATTACCGGTGGCAAGACGGAAGGTCATGCCATTGCTCTTGCGCTCGGCGTTGAAGGCCTTCACGGCATTGACCACATGCTCCAGCGTTTCCGCCTTGTGGTCCTTGAGGTAGATGAACACCGGCAAGGCGCTGCAGTTGGCGTTGAACAGACCGGCGCTGCTGGGGAGCAAGCTGGTCATGCGGGACAACGACTGCGGATTACGCGGCACGGTATCGGCCTGCGGTCTGCCTTCGTTGAAGCCGACATAGACCTGCCGGGAATAGGTCATGGCCGAGAACGCTTTGGCCACGCCCTCGACATTCTCCATGCGCCAGGCAAAGCGATCGACTTCTTCCATCCAGTCATAGTTGATGCAAGCGTCGGGACCGGCCTCGGCGATGACCTTGAGGATGTCGGCACCGAGCGCGTAGTTCTCGACAATGGTGGCCGTGTCTTTGTTGTAACGCGAGTCGGCACGCAGTTCCGGCACACCCTTCTGGATGTCGCCGATGTGCAGATCCTGATAGTGCCAGGCACCCCAGATCGTGACCAGAATGGTACCACCGATGACAACCTTGGACTGCACAGGCCGCGTCAGCTTCTTCATCTGATGCCAGCACGGATCGAGCAGGGCTTCGCGCACCCGCTGCGATTCCTTGAACTGGCTGGCATTGCTCACCGGCATGTACGACAGCCAGATCGGCATCAAGACCTTGTTAGTGATGATGATGGCGAGGCAGCCCAGCGATGCGTTCAGCGCCATGTCCTGAATCGCTTCGATCTTGATGATCATGATGGTGACGAAGCCGATCACCGCCGTCAGCAAGGCGATGGTGCCGGGGATGGCGAAACGGCGGAAGGTGATCAGCGAGGCTTCCAGGCTGGTATTGCCAGCATCGACCTCCGTCACCCAGGCGTTCACATACTGCACGCCGTGCGAGATCGAGATCGACAAGACCAGGAACGGCACCAGCACCGCGAACGGATCCAGACCCATGCCGCAGACGACCAGCATGCCGAAGTTCCACATCACCGAGACCAGCGCGCAGATCAGCGGCATCACCGCCATGCGCAGGCTGCCGCAGTAGATCCAGAGCAGCATGGTGGTGAGCAGCAAGGTCATCAGGAAGAAGATGAAGACCTGGCCGGTGGCGTCGGTCATGTCACCCACGACCTTGGCAAAGCCGATGATGTGAATACTCACACCATCTTTTTCATACTTGGCGCGGATGGCTTCGAGCTGGTCGGCGACCTGCTTGTAGTCGATGCGCTTGCCGCTGACCGGATCAACCTCCAGCATCTCGGCGAAGACCATGGCGCCGCGTTCATCATTGGCGACGAGACGACCGACGATGCCGGCCTTGCGCACATTGGAGCGAATCTGCTCGGTCATGGCCGGCGTGGGCTGATAGTCCGCCGGAATCACATCGGCGCCACGCAGGCCATCTTCGACCACTTCGATGTAGCGCGTGCTCGGCGTGAACAGCGACGACACGCGCGAACGGTCGACATTGGGCAGGAAGAAGACATCATCCGTGACCTTGCGCAGCTTCTCCAGGAAGGCCGGCTGGTAGATGTCGCCCCGTGTGTTCTGCACCGCGACCAGCACGATGTTGGCACCGCCGAAGTCACGCTGATACTGCTTGTACACCGCCATGTAGGGGTGACCGAGCGGGATGGTCTTCTCGTAGCCAGCATCCGGGGCGAGATGGCTGGCGCAGAACAGCAGCACCAGCGTGATCAGGCCGAGAATACCGAGCGTGAGCTTGCGCCGGGCAAAGACCAGCGGTTCGACGACCGCGAGAATGCGGCGGGTGCGTTCGGAGAGAACGAGAGACTCTTTCACGGCGCAATCTCCGGCAGCGTCACGCTTGAAATACCGTGCATGCCCACCACGAGCAATTGCTTGCCCTGGCGTACGACACGCGAATAGGTAGCCGAACCGACATGCTTGATGGGTGTAGCCGTGGTGCGTGCAGGATCAACCAGAACAACAGTCGCATCGGCACCAACCAGCGCAGCACGGCCATCGATTAGCAGACTGCCACCAAAGAACGACGCTTCCACCGGCGAAATGACGCGGCGGAAGCCCAGCTTCAGCGCTTGCGCATCGTCCGGGCTGGGCGTGATCAGCGGATCGAAGCTGGCCGGATCGCCGGCCTGCAGACGATTCAGATCATCAATCGCGTAGATGCGGCCACGCTGGCCAAAGACCAGCGCCGTGTTTGCCGATGTCGGCAGGATGCCGAAGTAGGAACCCGCATAGGCCGGGGCCGACAGCTTCCAAGTCAGGCCGCCATCGCGCGATACCGCCAGCAAACCGCGCTCGCCACTGACAATCAGGCCGCCCTCGCCGAGATTGGCGATGGCATTCAGATGCAGGCCCGACAGCGTCAGCGGATTCTCCACCGGTTGCCAGGACTTGCCACCGTCTTCGGTCACCAGCATGAGACCGAAGGCACCAATGGCATAGCCCCGCAGCGGCGTGACAAAGGCGACATCGTAGAGCGTGTTCGGGCGCTGATCGGAAATGGCCTGATGCTGCAGCGTCCAATGCTCGCCCTGATCCGGGCTGAGCAGAATCACGCCATCATGGCCAACGGCAAACAGACGGCCGTCAGCCAGAGCAATGACACGATTGAGCATGGCACGCGTGGGCACCGGCTTTTGCGACCAGAGCTGGCCGTCTTTCGAGGTCAGTACATGACCACGAGCGCCGACCATCACAAAGCCTTTCGGTATCGCCGCGATATCCAGCAAGGTGCTGGACGCCGCCTTCGGCATGATCTCGGCGTGACCTGCCGGCGCAGCAGCGCTGACTCCGGCAGACAGTGTCAGCAACGCCGCACACAACAGGTACTTCGACATCATTCAGACCCTTACTTGGACAAGTTCTGCGGCAGGAAATGACTGTCTTTGAATTCGATAGTCCAGTCGCTGATGTCGCTTTCGTTCAGCAAGCCCGTGGCGTAGTAACGGCCGCTGAGCAAGTCATAAATGAACTCGGGGCTCGGCGATACCGTTGGCAGAAACGGCAGGGTCGCCAGATGCGCTTCCTGGAACTTCCAGAGCTGGTCACGGTTGTCGTAGCAATCCACGGCAGCAATCGACCAGGAATCTTCGTCAACATAGAAACGACGCTTCTTGAACTGATGGCGCTGGCCGGGCTTGAGCGTAGCCTCCACCACCCAGACACGGTGCA
>CALEYY010000200.1 GCA_937928295.1 uncultured Moraxellaceae bacterium | reverse complement strand
GAGATCATCAAGTGTGACTGGAGTTCAGACGTGTGCTCTTCCGATCTAACACCAAGTTCAAGCTCGCCGAAATGCGATCGGAAACGCAGATTGCCCGCGTTTTCGTGGACAAATGCATCGAAGAGCAGATCAAGGGCGCGCTTCAGGTGGATGCCGCTGCGGCCGCCAAATACTGGGTCTCGGACCTCATGTCCAAGGTCGTTGACGAGTGCGTGCAGCTGCACGGCGGCTACGGCTTCATGCTCGAATATCCGGTCGCTCAGGCCTACATCGATACCCGCGCCAACCGTATTTACGGTGGCACTAACGAGATCATGAAAGAACTGATCTCGCGCACTTTCTGACCCTCGAATTTTACGGAGTACACATCATGTCTTTACGATTTGACGGCCGCGTGGCCATCGTGACCGGGGCCGGCAACGGTCTCGGTCGTTCACATGCCCTCATGCTGGGCGCGTTGGGCGCCAAAGTGGTGGTCAATGACCTCGGTGGCGGCGCGCATGGCGACGGCAAGTCCTCTGCAGCGGCCGACAAAGTCGTGGAAGAGATCAAGGCGCTCGGCGGCGAAGCCGTGGCCAACTACGATTCCGTGGAGAACGGCGCGAGCATCGTGCAGACGGCGCTGGATGCGTTTGGCACGGTCGATATCGTCATCAACAACGCCGGTATTCTGCGCGATGTCAGCTTCCAGAAGATGACGCAGGGCGACTGGGATCTGATCCTCAAGGTGCATCTGACCGGCTCGATGAGCGTCAGCCACGCCGCCTGGCCGATCATGCGCGAGAAGGGCTACGGCCGCATCATCATGACCACCTCGGCGGCGGGCATCTACGGCAATTTTGGTCAGGCCAACTACTGCGCGGCCAAGCTCGGCCTCGCCGGTCTCGCCAATTGCTTGGCCGAGGAAGGTCGCAGCAAGGGCATTCATGTCAATACCATCGCGCCGATTGCTGCTTCGCGCCTGACCGAGACGGTGATGCCGCCGGAGCTGCTGGCCAACCTCAAGCCGGAGAATGTGAGCCCGCTGGTGGCCTGGCTTTGCCATGAGGATTGCGAAGAGACCAAGGGTCTGTTCGAGGTCGGTGCCGGTTACATCGCCAAGCTGCGCTGGGAGCGCACGGTGGGGCAGTCGTTCCCGCTCGGCAAGGCGTTCAGCGTGGATGATGTGGCGAAGAAGTGGGACACCATTACCGACTTCACCGACGCCGGCCATCCGGCCAGCGTGAACGACTCTTTTGCGCCGATTCTGCACAACATCAACAACCCGCGCCTGGGTGGCAACGAGTTTATTGATCTTGATGAGGCCTCGAAGGCCGAGCTGGTGCTGGAGAACGGCTACGACGAGCGCGACATCGCGCTGTATGCGCTGGGCATCGGTGCCGCGCGCGACCCGATGGACGCCACCGAGCTGGGCTATGTCTACGAACTGGGCTCGGACTTCCGCGTGCTGCCGACCTATGGCGTGATGCCGCAGTCCAACGCGATGCTGGCCGCCGCCAAGACCGGCGGCCTCAAGCTGCCGGGCATGAACTTCGGTTTCGATCGCTTGCTGCATGGCGAGCAGTACACCGAGATCAAGCGCCCGCTGCCGCCGCACGCCAAGCTCCGGCATGTGTTCAAGTTCAAGGAAGCCTTCGACAAGGCGCCGAATGCCGTGGTGACTTTCGCGGTGCACAGCTACGACGAGACCGGCGAGGAGATCATCTACAACGAGATGACCTCGTTCGTGAAGGGCGCGGGCGGCTGGGGCGGCAGTCGCGGCCCGTCGGCGGATATCAATGTGCCGCCGGCGCGCGAGCCGGATGCCGTCATCGAGGAAAAGACGGACGACAACCAGACGCTGCTGTATCGCCTATCCGGCGATTGGAACCCGCTGCATGCCGACCCGGCGTTTGCGAAGGCGTTTGGTTTTGAGAAGCCCATCCTGCATGGCATGTGTACTTTCGGCTACTGCGGTCGCCATGTGGTGAAGGCGTTCAGCGGTAACGACCCGCGCTACTTCAAGAGCATCAAGGTGCGTTTCGCCAAGAGCGTGTTTCCGGGCGAGACCCTGGTCACGAAAATGTGGAAGGAGTCCGACACCCGCATCATCTTCGAGACTTCGGTGAAGGAGCGCGGTGAGGTGGTGATCAAGAACGCCGCCGTGGAACTGTATGCCGAGATTCCGGCGCCCAAGGCCAAGGCGAA
>CALEYY010000199.1 GCA_937928295.1 uncultured Moraxellaceae bacterium | reverse complement strand
ACCTGAAGAACGGTGACGTGGTGGAGTCGTCGGTGCGCACCGACGACGGCGCGATAGACCTCGGCACTCAGCGGATGACGGTGCGGTTCGGCTAGAGATTCACATCGGGCAGGGGCCGGGAGCACACTTTGTGCGCGTCCCGGGCCGACATTCCGAACATCCGAAGCAGATCCTCGGTGACGGCATCCGCGGTCAGTCCGTCATCGCGACTGGGATCACGCTGCAGCAGCGTTCCCATTCCGAGTAGAACGCCGCCGGCAACCGCCAGCGCAAGTTCGGGATCCGCAGTCGTGAAGCGGCCAGCCGCCACAGCCGCCTTCTCGAACTCGTCAGCGATGCCCTGACCGTAAGCGGTGCGGTCATCGATGATGGCAATCTTCTGCGCCTTCAGATCAGTAACAGCAAAGTGGCCAAGCACCTTGCCCTGCTGCACATCGTTGGCCATCACGCGGAAGGCGTTGCCGAAACCCTGCTGGGTGTATTTCGGCGTGGTGGCCGACGGCGAAACCTCGACCAGACCGGCCTGGTTATAGACGCGCGACGCCGGCATGGTGGTGCCGGAATTCAAATGCCCGATAACGGCATCGAGGCCGTCATCAACAAACTTCTGCGCCACGGTCGTGGCCATGCGCGGATCGGCCTGGTCGTCCTGCGAATCCAGCTCGAACACGACCGGCTTGCCGGCAATGGTGAAGCCCTCGCGATTCAGGTCTTCGATGGCGAGGCGCACGCCGTTCTCGTTGTCTTTACCGATATGCGCTTGGGCGCCGGTCAGCGGTGCAGCATGACCAATGACGATGATGCGCTTGCCATCAGCGGTGGTCTTAGGCGCCGGCTCGGACTTGCTGCAACCGGTGACGACAAGGGCAGAAGCCAGCAGAACCGGGATCAGTGCGAGACGAGTGCTATACATGAATTCATCCTGAACCATCGGTGATGGCAATGTGACGGAACTTGCGCGGATTATTGCCGCTGTCAGCGGTCAATGAAAGTACATCATTACAGAATGTTCGACCGTTGACGGCATGACGCAGCGGTCTGCTATCAGTAAACTCTGCGCATCATTAAGCATTATGTGTGCGCTATTTGCGCCAATCAGCCGCCAGCTTCCCTTCGGAGCCTCATGAATACCTCGCCGACGCCCTCATCTGCACTCTCGCCGACCCTGCAATTCACCTTGGACCTGATCCGCGAGCCGTCGGTCACGCCCTTCGATGCCGACTGCCAGACGCTGATGATCCGCCGCCTCGAAGCCATCGGCTTTCGCATCGAACGCCTGCGCTTCGGCGAGGTCGACAACTTCTGGGCACGCCGTGGCACCGAGGCTCCGGTGCTGTGCTTTGCCGGTCACACCGA
The DNA here is from genome assembly GCA_937928295.1 of uncultured Moraxellaceae bacterium. Classification (GTDB taxonomy): domain Bacteria; phylum Pseudomonadota; class Gammaproteobacteria; order Pseudomonadales; family Moraxellaceae; genus Perlucidibaca. The sequence goes on along the minus strand of CALEYY010000199.1, from coordinate 10,232 downwards.
TGTGGTGCCGACCGGCCCCGTCGAGCAGTGGAAAGTGCCGCCCTTCGAGCCCACCATCACCGATGGCATCCTCACCGGCCGTGGCGCGGCCGACATGAAAGGCTCGCTGGCGGCGATGGTCGTGGCCTGCGAACAGTTCGTCGCCGCACACCCTGATCACCAGGGCTCGATCGCCTTCCTGATCACCAGCGATGAAGAAGGCGTGGCCGTCGATGGCACCGTGCGCGTGGTGGAAACGCTTGAAGCGCGCAACGAGAAAATTACCTGGTGCTTGGTCGGCGAACCCTCCAGCACCACACTCGTCGGCGATGTCATCAAGAATGGCCGACGCGGCTCGCTCGGCGGCATCCTCACCGTGCATGGCCGCCAGGGCCATGTTGCCTATCCGCATCTGGCCGACAACCCGATTCATCGCGCCCTGCCCGCGCTCACCGAGCTGGCCGCAGAAACCTGGGATCACGGCAACGAATTTTTCCCGGCCACCAGCTTCCAGATCTCCAACATCAATGCCGGCACCGGTGCCAACAATGTCATCCCTGGCGATATGCAGGTGGTGTTCAACTTCCGCTTTTCCACCGAACTGACCGAGATGATCCTGCGCGAGCGCACCGAGGCCGTACTCAACCGCCACGGCCTGACTTACTCGCTGAACTGGAAACTCAGCGGCCAGCCCTTCCTGACGCCGCGCGGCAACCTGGTGGATGCCGCCGTGAAGGCCATCCGCAGTGTCACCGGGCGCGACACCGAGCTGTCCACCAGCGGCGGCACCTCCGATGGCCGCTTCATTGCGCCCACCGGCGCGCAAGTGGTCGAACTCGGGCCGGTGAACAAGACAATTCATCAGATCAATGAATGCGTTGCCGCCAATGACCTCGACACGCTCACCGAGATCTACCGGGAAATGCTGAAAAATCTGCTGGCCTGAACTTAGAGCGCTGAACTCTGAGGCAATCACCGCGGCATTTGCCTCGGAGGCTCTGTGACTACCACACCACACCTGCACAAACGCATTTCGTCCAATACAAATGCTATACGACTAGCGAAACCAGATGGCATTTGCTTTCTTAGTATCGTGAACAACAAGGCCTTGGCGTAAAGGCCAAGATTTACGCCGTACATCAAGGATGATGCCATGAACTCCTGCCTGAGCGCGGGCTACCGCCCCGCAGCTTTCAGCTGCTATCTGCGCGATATCAGCCAGCACACACTGCTAAGCCACCAACAAGAGCGAGAGCTCCTCGATGCGATCGGCCAAGGCGACCCGACGGCGCGCGAGCGCATGGTGGCAGGCAACTTGCGCTTGGTCATTCATATCGCGAGGAATTACAGGCGCGATAATCTGGCCATCGACGATCTAGTTTCCGAGGGAAATATCGGCCTGCTGCGCGCCATCGCCAAATTCAATCCCAGCCTCGGCTTTCGCTTCTCGACCTACGCCACGCACTGGATACACGAGGCCATTCGCCGCAGCATCATGAACCAGGGCCGGCTGGTGCGCCTTCCAGTACATGTGGCCAAGCGACTCAATGTCTATGTCGCCGCGCAAAGACGCCTGATGCAGTTATCGCGAAAAATGCCCCGTTACGAAGATATTGCCCGCGCCACCGGTGACTCGGTGGGCTGCGTACGCGAACTCATGGCCTGGCAAGAGTCGCCCGGCTCGTTGCAGGTAGAAAATGAATACGGCAAAGGCAGCTGGCAAGACAATCTCGCTGACGAAAACGCGCAAAACCCAGCCGACTCCGCCGAGCGCGAAGATCTAATGTTCAACCTGCAGCGCTTCATTGCTCAGCTCAAACCACGCGAGCAGCACATCGTTTGTGCTCGCTTCGGCATGGGCAAACGCGGCAGCGAAGCTACGCTGGAAAACATTGCTGGCGAGCTGGGCGTTACGCGTGAACGCATACGCCAGATCCAGATTCATATCTTGCAGCAGCTCAAGGAGTGGATGATCGAGGCAGGATACGACGCCAGCTGCGTCGCTAGCCTGGACAGGGACTAATTTGCATTTCCCGCGTGCCGGCCGAGTAAGCTAGAATCGCTCGCCTCGCATCAGCCCTCGTAGCTCAGCTGGATAGAGCGGTCCCCTCCTAAGGGACAGGTCGGACGTTCGAATCGTCTCGGGGGCACCACTAAACCGCTGCAAGCTCAGTGAATCACGCCGCCCAGCATGGGCACAAAATGCACCGGCTCGATGATCTCTTGCTGCAGGCCTTCGCTGGTGCGTCGCACGCGAACCAGCGACTGCTGCTGACCGGCGCCGACCGGCAGAATCAGGCAGCCGCCCACGGCCAGAAGATTGGTTAGCGTTTGCGGCACGCCCAGCGCTGCTGCGGTGCCAATAATGCCGTCATAGCCACCCTCGCCCGGCCAGCCGGCAAGACCATCAGCATGACGCAGACGAACATTGTGCAGACCAAGACTGCCCAGACGCTCCCGCGCTTTGTCTTGCAAGGGTTTGATGCGCTCGATGGAGTGCACCATGGCCACCAACTGCGCCAGAACAGCCGTTTGATAGCCGGAGCCGGTGCCGATTTCCAGCACCTTGTTGCGCGGGCCATCCGCCAGCAGCAGCTCCGTCATGCGCGCCACGCTGTAGGGCTGCGACAAGGTCTGGCTGTGGCCAATCGGCAATGCGGTGTCTTCATAGGCACGATGCGCCAAGGCTTCGTCAACAAACAGGTGGCGAGGCGTCTGGCGCATCACATCCAGCACGCGCGTGTCGCGAATGCCCTGCGCCAGAAGTCGGCTGATGAGCCGCTCGCGGGTGCGCGCCGAGGTCATCCCGGAGCCGTGGAGATCGATTGAAAGGCCTGAACTCATGTCATCATTATTCTTGTAACGCTAATGGCCGACTCTATCACGAGCCAGACGAAGGCAACCAATGCTTCAGCGCGGCATCTGCCCGATGGCAGGTCATGTCGCTGTCCAGGGCCGTGACGCTGACCCAGCCCTGGGCAATGGCGTGAAAATCCGTGCCATCGGCGTCATCCATGGGCTTGCCGGGCGGACCTATCCAGAACATGTCCTGACCACGCGGATCTTGCAACTTGAGGACCGGCGAGCCGGCGGCACGATGACCGAGCCGAGTGGCCATGAAGCCCTTGTGCAGGGACTTCTCGCCAGCCGGCACATTGACATTGAGCACACAACGCGGCGGCAGCTCAAGCCGAGCCCAGCGCTGCAGCAGCTCGCCGGCGTAATCGGCCGCCGTCCGATAGGCGCTTACATCCAGCGTTTTGGCATGGCTGGCCACCAGCGACACGGCTAGCGCCGGCCGCCCCAGAAATCGCCCCTCCAGCGCTGCTGCCACGGTGCCAGAATAAATCACATCGTCACCCAGATTGGCACCAGCATTGATGCCGGAGACGATGACATCGGGTACAAAATCGAGCAGGCCGTTCAAGGCGATGTGCACGCAATCGGCGGGCGTACCATTGACCGCGATGAAACCGTTGGCGAGGCGCTGTGGGCGCAGCGGGCGATCCAGCGTGAGCGCGCTGGAAAAGGCGCTGCGCTCGATATCCGGCGCGACCACCGTGACTTCGCCCAGCGTCGCCAACACTTCGGCCATGGCCAGCAGACCGGGGGCATGCACGCCGTCGTCGTTACTCAGCAGAAATCGCATCAAGCTGCCCCTCTTCCAGTACCGCCACGGCTTGCAGGACGCTAGTGGCGAATGCGCCAGCGGTCAGGGTGAATTCAATCACCAGCGTATCGGGCGATGGCCAGTGCCAGCTCGGCGCTTGCAACATCAGGCGCAGGGAGCGACGCTGGGCTGGCACACGCAAGGCCGCGAGATCGGCGCAAATGCCCTGCCAGGGCGCGAGTACCTCGGCCTCGAAAGCCAAGACAGCGTCATCAACCACGCTGGCGCCATCACCGGGCAACGGCCCGGTCGGGTGCAATTCGCCACGCGCCAGGCGCGGCGCGATCTCGGCATCCAGCGGGTCAGGCTTGAACAAGGCACTACGGCCATCCAGCTGCAAAACATCGCCAGCCAAGCACGCGGCCCAAGTTTGGTTGCGCACACGAGTGGCCAGCACCTGATTGAACAACGCCGAGCGCAGTGCCGAAATCCACAGACTTTCGCGGTTGTCACGGCGACGCGCACGCCCGGAGCGACGGCTGGCCAGCAAGGCCAGACCCTGGCCGATGTTGCGGCCGCCGTGACCAAAACGCTGCGGCCCGAAATAATTCGCCACGCCCTGCGCCGCGATCTGCTGCAAACGAGCCTCGATGGCTTCAGGCTCGCCGCGAACATCGCGCAGCGTGATGCAAAACCGATTGGCGGCATGCGCGCCACGACGCAATTTGCGCGCACCGCGCTCGGCGCGCAGCACCCGATACTGACCGCCGTCGACACTCCTCCAGTCATCAGCAAGCGTCCACAACGCCGTGCTGTGGACGCTGAACCATTGCCGTGTCAGCGCCTGCCGGTCCTTCATGCCGGAAAAGCTCACCAGCGCCGCCGACACCCCCAGCTGCGCCGCCAACTCGCGCGACAAGGCATCGGTATTCATGCCGCGCTTCTCGACCCAAAGCCAGAGGTGCTCGCCCTCGCCCGTGGGCTCGAAGCCGAGCTGCTCTTCCACCACAAAGTCTTCCGGCTGCGCCTTGAGTCTGGCGGCAGCCACCGGCTCACCCCACGGGGATGGGCAAGGGCCGGCTGTTAATGCCACGGTCGGCTCGCTCATCTCAGACCGGCCAGAGCATAACGACGGCATGCGCTTCGATGCCCTCACGACGACCGACAAAGCCCAGCTGCTCGGTCGTTGTGGCCTTCACGCTGACCTGCGCCGGCAAAACATTCAGATCCGCCGCAATGCGCTCGCACATCAAAGGGATATGCGTCGCCAGCTTCGGCCGCTCGGCCAGCACGGTGATGTCTGCATTGGCCACGCTGTAGCCGTGGTTCTGCACTAACGACAGCACATGACGCAGCAACGCGCGGCTGTCAGCACCTTTGTAGGCATTGTCGGTGTCGGGAAAATGCTGGCCGATATCGCCGAGCGCGAGCGCGCCGAGCAGCGCATCGGCCAGAGCGTGCAGCGCCACATCGCCATCCGAATGCGCGACCAAGCCCTGATCGTGCGGAATGGCCACGCCGCCCAGCGTGACATGGTCACCGGGGCCAAAGCGATGCACATCAATCCCGTGGCCCATGCGTGGCAATAGCGTGGTCATACCCATACTCCAGTGCGAATTTGCTCGGCCAGCAAGGCTTCGGCCAAGGCCAGGTCATCGGGAAAAGTGATTTTGAGGTTGTCGCGCGCACCTTCGATCAGGCGCGGCCGGTGGCCGAGACGCTCCATGGCCGAGGCTTCGTCGGTGACGATGGCAGCGTCAGCCAGCGCAGCGTTGAGGGCCTGCGCCAATGCACCGAGACGAAACATCTGCGGCGTCAAGGCATGCCAGAGGTTGTCACGCGCTACCGTGGCTTCGATGCCGTCAGCACTGCCGCGCTTCATGGTATCGCGCACCGGATTAGCAAGGATGCCGCCCACAGGATCGTCAGCCAGCACGGCCAGCAAATGCCGCACATCCGCCGGACGCAGCAAGGGCCGTGCAACATCGTGCACCAGGACCCAGTCGCTGTCGGCGGCACCGCCGGCACTCAAGGCGCTCAAACCGGCCAGCACCGAATCCATGCGCTCGGCACCGCCTAGCACAAAGCGCAGGCGCTCTGGGCGGGCATAGGGCAAGGTTTGCGCCAGCGTGTCTTCCGCCGAGATGGCGACCACAATTTGGCTGATCTCGGCCATGACGCTGATGCGATCGAGCGTGTGCTGCTGAATGCTGCGGCCCGCCAGCGCTAGGTACTGCTTGGGCATGCCGGCTCCGAACCGTTTGCCCACGCCCGCCGCCGGAATCACCGCATGACAGGTCATGTCAGGGCGAAACCGCAGCGGCTGGCTCACGCGTCAGCGGAGCCACCGTCACCGGCTTGATCACAGGTGACTGAGCGGATGATGCGGTCGATGACTGAGGTTGCGTGGATTTTGCTGAAGCGGAAGGCGCAGCGCCAACGCTGACCGGCGTTGCCGGCTTCGGTGTGGTGTTGGCGGTTGCAGAGCCCGACAAGGCCTTGCCGGTGACGAGATAGAAAGTCTCGTCATCCTTGATCATGCCCAGGTCGAGACGCGCGCGCTCTTCAATCGCCGCCTGACCATTTTTCAGGTCATTGACCTCGGCCTCCAGCACGGCATTGCGTTGGCGCAGCTTGAGATTTTCGGCTTGCTGCTCGGCCACGGCATGCTTGATGCGATGCACATCAACAATGCCGCCCTCGCCAAACCAGAGCTTGAACTGCAGGATAAGAAAGACGCCCGCCGCCAGCCACAACAGTAACCGACCGAGGCTGGAAGTGGGCGTCATGCTCAGTTAAGACCCTTGAACTCGGCCTTGCCGCGATACGGTGCGCTGTAGTCCAGTTCCTGCTCGATGCGCAGCAGCTGGTTGTACTTGGCGACGCGGTCGGAGCGGCAGAGCGAACCGGTCTTGATCTGGCCGGCGCCGGTGGCAACAGCGAGGTCAGCGATGGTGGCATCTTCAGTTTCACCTGAGCGATGCGAGATAACCGTGGTATAGCCGTTGGCCTTGGCCAGGTAGATGGCATCCAGCGTTTCGGTCAGCGAGCCGATCTGGTTGAACTTGATCAGGATGGAGTTGCCCACGCCCTGGTCGATGCCCTTTTGCAGGATCGCCGGGTTGGTCACGAACAGGTCATCGCCGACCAGCTGGACGCGATGGCCGAGCTTGTCGGTGAGGATCTTCCAGCCAGCCCAGTCGGACTCGTCAAGACCGTCTTCAATGGAGATGATCGGGTAGCGGTCGCACAGGCCGGCGAGATAGTCGACGAACTCGGCCGAGGTGAAGGCCTTGTTGCCCTCGCCTTCCAGCACATACTTGCCGTCGTGATAGAACTCGGAGGCTGCGCAATCCAGCGCCAGCATGACATTCTCGCCGGCCTTGTAGCCGGCCAGGCCGATGGCTTCGACGATGACCTGCAGCGCTTCTTCATTGCTGCTCAGGTTCGGCGCGAAACCACCTTCATCGCCAACGGAGGTGCTCAGACCGCGCTTCTTCAGCACGCCCTTGAGCGCGTGGAAGATTTCAGCGCCGCAACGCAGCGCTTCAGCGAACGAAGTGAAGCCGACCGGCTCGACCATGAATTCCTGGATATCGACGGTGTTGTCGGCATGCTCACCGCCATTGATGATGTTCATCATCGGCACCGGCATGGTGAACTGGGTATTGCTGCGCAGCGAGGCGATGTAGGCGTAGAGCGGCTGGCCCTTGGCCTGGGCAGCGGCCTTGGCGGCAGCCAGCGACACCGCGAGGATGGCGTTGGCACCAAGCGACGACTTGGTCTCAGTGGCATCGAGCGCGATCATGGCGTGGTCCAGACCGGACTGGTCGAACACACTTTTGCCGACCAGCAGCTCACGGATCGGGCCGTTGATGTTGGCCACGGCCTTGAGCACGCCCTTGCCGAGGTAGCGCGACTTGTCGCCGTCACGCAGCTCCAGCGCTTCGCGCGAGCCGGTGGATGCACCGCTGGGCGCAGTGGCGCGGCCCATCATGCCGTTGTCCAGAATCACATCGGCTTCAACCGTGGGGTTGCCGCGCGAATCCATGATTTCACGACCGCGAATATCTACAATGATCGCCATGCTAAATGCTCCAGTTCATGCAAAAGGAAGCCCGCACACAGCGGGCAAAATCAAATTAATGGGTGTCCAGCACGGGCAAGCTCTTGACCAGATCATCAACCGCCTTGACCTGACTGAGGAAGCCTTCGAGCTGTGACAGACGCAGCGCGCAAGGGCCGTCGCACTTGGCCTTTTCCGGGTCCGGATGTGCTTCAAGGAACAGGCCTGCCAGCTTTTGCGTCATGCCGGCCAGCGCCAGTTCGGTCACTTGCGCACGACGACCGCCAGCCGCGTTCGGCAAGCCGCCCGGCATCTGCAAGGCATGCGTCACATCGAAAAATACCGGGTAGTTGAACTGCTTCATGATGCCGAAGCCGAGCATGTCCACCACCAGATTGTTGTAGCCGAACGACGACCCACGCTCGCAGAGAATGAGCTTGTCGTTACCGGCTTCCTCGAACTTGGACAGGATGTGACCCATCTCTTTCGGTGCCAGAAACTGCGCCTTCTTGATGTTAATAAGCGCCCCGGTCTTGGCCATGGCCACCACCAGATCGGTCTGGCGTGACAGGAAGGCCGGCAGCTGAATGATGTCGCAGACTTCGGCGACCGGCTGGCACTGATACGGCTCGTGCACATCGGTGATGATGGGCACATTGAAGGTTTTCTTGATCTCTTCGAAGATCTTCAGGCCTTCATCCAGACCCGGGCCGCGATAAGAGCTGACCGACGAACGATTAGCCTTGTCGAAGGACGCCTTGAACACATAGGGGATGCCGAGCTTCTGCGTGACCGTGACATAGGTCTCGCAGATCTGCATCGCCATGTCGCGCGACTCCAGCACATTCATGCCGCCAAAGAGCACGAAGGGCTTGTTGTTGTTCATCTCGATCTGGCCGAGGCTGATCGTTTTTTGCGTCGATGCGTTTTTCTGAGTCATCACGGCGTCCTTTTTCTTATTATTGGGTTCCGCTCAAGCCTTGCCGGCATGCTGCATGGCCGCGCTGACAAAGCCCGAAAACAGCGGATGCCCGGTGCGCGGCGAACTGGTGAATTCCGGGTGGAACTGGCAGGCCAGGAACCACGGATGATCCGGGATTTCCACCATCTCGACCAGTGACTTGTCGGCGCTGTAACCGGAGATACGCAGACCAGCGGCTTCCAGCTGCGGCAAGTAAGTGTTGTTGACTTCATAACGGTGGCGATGTCGCTCGGTAATGCTGTCGCCGCCGTAAGTCTGCTGCGCCAGCGTGCCCGGCACCAGATGGCAAAGCTGCGCGCCCAGACGCATGGTGCCGCCCAGATCAGAGGCCGCGTCGCGACGCTCCACATCGCCCGTTTCCGTCTTCCACTCGGTAATCAGACCGATGACCGGATGCGCACAGCCCGGCTTCAGCTCGCTGGAGTTGGCATCCGCCAGGCCGGCGAGATGACGCGCGTACTCAATGACCGCCACCTGCATGCCCAGGCAGATGCCGAGGTAGGGCACACGGTTCTCGCGGGCAAAACGCACGGTGGCAATCTTGCCTTCGGTGCCGCGATCGCCAAAGCCGCCCGGCACCAGAATGCCATCGACATCCGCCAGCGCACCGGTACCTTCCTGCTCAATAGACTCGGCATCGATATAGCGAATCTTGACCTTGCTCTTGTTCTGGATGCCCGCGTGCAGCAGGGCTTCGTTCACGGACTTGTAGGCATCGGCAAGTTCAACATACTTACCGACCATCGCGATGGTGACTTCACGCTCCGGGTTGAGCAGACCGTCTACCACCACATCCCAGTCGCTCAAATCCGCCTTGGGCGCGCTCAGGCCTAGGCGCTCGATGACGAAATCGTCGAGACCCTGCTCGTGAAAGCGGCGCGGAATCTGGTAAATGGTCTTGGCATCTTGCGCGATGATGACTGCGCGTTCTTCAACATTGGTGAACAACGAAATCTTGCGCTTGGAGTCGTCCGGCACCGGATGTTCGGAGCGGCAGATCAGGATATCTGGCTGCAGACCGATGGAGCGCAGCTCTTTCACCGAATGCTGCGTCGGTTTGGTTTTAAGCTCGCCAGCGGAAGCGATGTAGGGAATCAGCGTCAGATGCATCAGCAACGAACCCTGGTAGCCCAGCTCGATGCGCATCTGGCGCACGGCCTCCATGAACGGCTGCGACTCGATGTCGCCAACAGTTCCACCAATTTCAGTGATGATCACATCTGGTGCTGGCAGATCGTGCGACTGCAAACGCATGCGGCGTTTAATCTCGTTAGTGATGTGTGGAATCACCTGAACTGTGTCGCCCAGGTATTCACCGCGGCGCTCACGCGCAATAACGGTTGAGTAAATCTGGCCAGTGGTCACGTTGGCCGATTGACCTAAATTGATGTCTAGAAATCTTTCGTAGTGACCAATATCAAGGTCTGTTTCAGCGCCATCATCAGTCACGAAAACTTCACCGTGCTGAAACGGGTTCATTGTGCCTGGGTCAACGTTTAGATAAGGATCAAGCTTCTGCATTACGACCTTGAGGCCGCGGGCACGAAGTAGGTTGCCTAGACTCGAGGCGGTTAGGCCCTTACCGAGTGATGATG
>CALEYY010000198.1 GCA_937928295.1 uncultured Moraxellaceae bacterium | reverse complement strand
ACGTGTGCTCTTCCGATCTGCCAGCTTTTTATCTGTCACACGTGCGTAGTGCCTTGGAATCAAGCTGATCGCCACATTGCGTTCGAAGTCTGGCGCCAGGGCCAGTTCTTTCTTTAAAGGCTCCAAGCTTTCGTTGACTTGGTTGAGTGCCAGCAAGATTTGCAGCACGTGCGCATTGGCCTGTCGATCGTGTGGCGCTGCTTGTGACCAACTACGGGCGGCCATCAAGGCGCCGTCCCCCGACCTGGCTTGCAAGGCGATGTCGACCGCACGTGCATAGAGCTGCACATCATTGGTTTTACGTGCGGCATCGAGCAGCAAAGAAAATCCTGCGACCGGTTGGCCTTGGCGTACGTTCAATTCGCCCAGCAGAATGGCCCTGCCATCCCCGAGTTGCCCGGCCCACACACCAAACTGGTGGCCGCTGTAACGCGCACCGATGGAGGTGCTGAGCTTGTCGTCCCAGCGGTAGTTCATGCCAGCGGCCAGCGTGAAGGAGTCGTGCCAGTTCTGACGCAGATAGACATCCCCTTGCCGGGTCGCTGTGCGCTGATCCGGTAGCGTGACGACAAGATCCTTCACGATGGAGGTCTTGTTGAAGGTGTAATTGAGCATGAGGTCGGTGCGTTCGTTGAGCTGCGTGAACAGCCCGACATTGAATTTGGCCGGGATGGTGAATACCAGCTTGGCATCGGTATCCGGGCGATAGTTCTTCACCAAGAAGCTCTCTAGGTTGCCAATCACAGCATTGCCCAGCGCTGATGTGCGCGCATCCGAAAAGTCCCAGTCGAGTTCGCCATTCATGCGCACATCGGACTTGGAGCGATACGATATGCCGAGACGTGTGTCATCACTGAGCTGATAAAAATAGCCGGCATTCCAGCCATAGCCGAAGCCAATAGTCTCGACCGTACCCGACGCCGTACTCGTGGGATCCACCAGGCTCACGCCAGCCAACGCCGGATTGGCCGCACCCAGACCGGGCACACCCTGCCCAGCGAGCAGGCTGGCCAGCACGCCCTTGACCTGATCTGGCGCAACGCCGACCAAACCAGACACCAGCTGGTCAATCTGTGCCGTCAAAAGCACACCGCCCAGGCCAGCCGGTAGTGCCGCAATCACCGACTCAGGCGAATCCAGCACGCCTTGCAACAGATACGGAGCCACCTTGTTGACATCGATCTGCAGCTTGAACTTGGCATGGCCGACCAGCGCCGACACCCCGAAACCCACGCTGTGCTTGTCATCAAAACGGATGGCCACCGACGGATTGATGTTGATGAGCTCAATCGCGGCGCTATCAATGAAGTGGCGTCCGAACCAATTGCTCTTGTAGTTCAGGTTACCGCCACCGGGCGAAAATACGCCGATGCCCAGCGTGATCGACTCGTCGTAGGGCGTGGTCGCAAAAAATGCGCCCACGGGCAGAACGGCCGGGAACAGTCCTTCTGGCTGATCTTTCACCGCCGGCATGGCCGGGCTCGGATTCGGATCGCTCATGCAGTCATATTGCGTGCAATCTGCCGTAGGCCCGGTATCCGGCGCTTGGCCCATGTCCTGCAAGCGCGTGGTGCCTTGGTCTGTGACTTTCGATGAAGCCGCAATGAGCGCGACAGGTAGCGATATCCGGCTCCCGCGCAAGCGCGACATACCCGCCGGGTTATAAAACAACACCGATGCGTCATTGGCTTCTGCCGCATTCGCATTCGAGCTGCCCTGGCTGCTAATGGCAATGACCGGCAGCTCGGCACCAGCAGACCATGCCAACGGAGCTAGGCAAGACAATATCAAGGTCGCCGGAAGACGGCCCGGCTTGGACAGCCTAAAGAGGTTATTGGGGGTCATGATGTGTGACTCAGCGCCAGGTTTCGCTGGAGCTTGAGCACTCGGCATCGCCCGGATTTATGCTGCAGCGCACACGCTTGATAATCTTCAGGCCCTGCTTGTCGTAAATGCCCTGATCGGCTGCGGCAATGCGCGACTCGCGCAACAGCACCGTGTAATCCGACAAGACCTTGTCTGACACCTCACTCCAGGCCGACTTGGGGATGTCCTTTTCCGCCTTGCGAATCAGCGCCACCGCACGATCAAACTGGCTCAGCCAGTACACGCGCGACTTCGCGCCGTAACCCTCCGGAAAGCTGCTTTTGTTGAGGATGAGCTGATAGGTCAGCACCACGAAGGGAAAGCGATGAATCGTGCCGGCTGTACCGAGGCCACGATATAGCTCCAGCGGGCGATAGGCAGCGGCCGGCGCCGCAATCAGGTCGACGGCACCATTGTTGAACTTCCCGGCAAAATTGGTGATGTCTGCCGATACCGGTTGCGCACCGATTTTCTGCGCCAGCAAGGCCTGAGTTTTGTCGTAATCGAAAGTAGCAATGCGCTTTCCAGCCAGTGCCTCTACCGTGTTGATGCGGCGATCACGCACAAACGGATACGCCGTGCCAAACGGGATGATGCCGCCCACTTCATAGTGCCCATTGATCATCAATGGCGCAGTTGCCGGGCTGGCGAAGACCTGCACGGTTTTGCGTACTACATCATAGCCAGCCTCAATATCAATTTTGCCGTTGCGACCCACCGTCGATGCCCCGAACGCATCCATAGCACCTGCGACAGGATTGAACGGGCGTGTACGCAGCCCGGTGGCAAACACCGCATCACACTGCCCGGCAATGAAGTCCTGTGTGGCCACGCGCTCATCGCTATAGCCTTTCAGCACAAACTTCACGCCATCCTTCTGCGCCGCAACCGCGTAATCCTTGGCCATGTTGTAAATATCGCCGGCGCTGCCGAGCAGGTCATAAACGCAGAGCCTCTGCTCGGCATGAGCCATCCCGCCGAACAGAAAGGTGCCGGCCAGTACCAGCGTTTGGGTGTGCTTGATCATGATCGCCTCGTCTTGTTGTTTTTATGACTAACAAGTCAGTGGCGACTATTTATGCGAGAGAACAGAAATTGCAGTGAGCACTCATCGGGTCAACAGCGGGATGCTTAGTGACAAGTCGGCTCAGTGACAGTGTTGATACTCGGAGGGCGTAACCCCGAACCAGCGGCGAAAAGCGCGACGAAAACTGACCGGCTCGGCATAGCCCAGCTCCGCCGCCACTGCCGCCACCGTCGAGCCGGGCAGGCTCATCAGGAACACGGCACGACGACTGACCTCGGCATCGCGCAACTGCTGGTAGCTGGTGTCCTCGCTTTTGAGCCGGCGAAGCAGTGTGCGACGACTCAAATGCAGCCTGTCGGCGAGCTGCTCCAGGCTCAGCAGTCGTCGCCCCGTCTCTTCCTGCAGGCAACTCAACACCAGCTCCGCGACCGAACCCTGACGCTTGAGCACATCAGAGAGGGCATCGCATTGCTGCAAGGCCATGCTCTGCATCTGGCGATCTCTGGAAATCAGCGGATAGACGGTATAACGGCTGGGAATCAGGATGGCATTGTGCGAAGCACTGAAGCAGACCTTGCTGCCATGAAAGACCTTCTCAAACTCCGCTGCATGCAGGGGTCGCGGGAACACGAAGTGCACCTCCGCACCCACCATCGGCTGCCCGAGCAAAAACTCCGTACAGCTGAATGCCGAGGCCATGATGGCTGTCATCAAGAAGCGCAGCGCCTCATCGTCCTCCGGCAGAAAGTCAAAGGACATGATGCTGAAGTCCGCCTCATCCTCCCGATAGTCGAGAACGAACATCTGCGAGCGGGTGGCCATATAGCGCTTGAACATACCCAATGCTTCACCCAGCGTGCTGCTGGTCATGGCGGCAATGCCCATGGAGCCATGAATCGAAGGCACACCGCGTATGCCCGCTTGCAGTGACAATCCGGGGTCGGGGCTTATACGCAGGATGTTGAGTGTGAGCTGATGCAGCTCGTCCCAAGACAAAAAACCATCGCCATTGAGAAAGTCAGGCACCGTCAACCCGGTATCTCGCACGATTTCGCCCAAATCTTCCTCCCTGGGAGCCAGGGTCATGACGATAAGACGCATCGCATTCAATGCCAGAGCGGGTGTTTGATGAGGAGACATGGTCAAGACTCTTGTTATGGGCATCTTCAGTGCCATTCTTTAAGACAATGCTGAGTACAAAGAGTGCGCTTGAATCTCCCTTGAAGCGATAACCACAAATGCCATTCTTATGACATAAATTGCCAGCAATTTTAGATACTCATCGTGCCGGAACAGGCTGACGATACGCCCCAGGAGGCCGGCCGGCCCAATGCGTAAAGGCTCGCCTGAATGCCGCCTGATCAGAAAAGCCGAGATCTACCGCAATCTGCTTGACCGGAATATCCGTACAGGAAAGGCGTTGCATGGCCAAACGCAAACGCCAGTCGTCCTTGATGCGCTGAAAGCTTGTGCCTTGTTGCACGAGCTTGCGATGCAGCGTTCGTGACGACATGGCCAGACGCTCCGCAACCGCATCCAAGGTCAGTAATTGCGGCATGGACTCTTGCAGCAAAAGCACAATTTGCGATGACAAATCGGCTCTTGCCACCAGCGCCTCGATCAAACTCGCGGGTGCTCGGCGCATCCAACGCGAAACATCCTCTGCCGTCCTGGCGATACGCAACGACAAGGCTTCCGACGGAAACATCAAGACCGCCTCGTCTGCATCAAAATGCATCGGAGCCGGCATCAGCAAACGCAAGGCCAATGCCTGCTGATGCCGGGGATAAGGCAGCGCCACCGCGACAAGCGGCACAGAGCGTGCAAAAACCCAGGACATCACACCATATAAGGTGAGCAAGGCCAGCTCGTGTGCCAGCACACGATCACCACGAATAGGCACCCTCTCACCGAAGCACAGCCGGGCCGGCAAATTCTCTTGAGGTGGCTGATAGGTAACGCGAAAATCGCCCAACACCACATTCAGGCCCAGAGCCAGAATCGGCAGGCAGTCTGCCAGCGTCGTCGCCGTGAGTGCCGCGCGACAGAGCAACTCAATCCCACCGGCACGCGCCGGGCGGGAATGCAGCCCGACGGCTTCGTCATCAAGCTTGTTGGCAATGACACTGTAGAGACGGGAAAATTGGGCCACTTCTATGCGTGCTCGGCGCCCTTCGAGCTGGAGAGGTGCAATTCGCGCCAAGCGCAACAGCTCATCCTGATCCAAGCCTCGGCCTACCGCCGCCGAAATAATGCCGCAGGCATAACGCGCTGGCACTACTGACTTGGCGAGGTACGCTGACATAATGAGATCTCGTATTGGCGATTAATATCATACGCATCTCGTATCACGGCGTCGGCTGGCGATGCAAGTTGCCGCTCACTTCATCTTGATCACAACCTTGCCCTTCGTGCGGCCGGCATCAACATAGGCCAAGGCTTCCTTGGTCTCAGCAAACGGCACAACTCTGTCAATCACCGGTCGTATCACGCCGGCATCAATCAACGCGGCAATCTTGCCGAGCTGGTCGCCGTTGGCGCGCATGAACAGGAATGAGTAACTGGCCTCACGACGCTTAGCCGCGCTTCTGACGCTATAGCTCAACAAGCCGAAGATGAGTTTGAAGAACCACGCAGCACCGGATGCTTCCGCAAAATCAGCATCCGGCGGACCTGCAATGCCAATGACCTTGCCGCCCGGTTTAAGCACGCCAATAGACTTCTTTAGCGTCTCGCCACCCTGCGTATCCAGCACCAGGTCGTAGTCTTTCAAGGCTGTGGCGAAGTCTTCTTTCTTGTAGTCAATGACGATGTCGGCACCCAAGCGCTTGAGCATGTCAGCGTTCGATGCACTCGCCGTGGTCGCCACCGTGGCACCTAGGTGTTTGGCGAGCTGAATGGCAAAAGTGCCAACACCGCCAGAGCCTGCATGAATCAGCACTTTCTGGCCTTTCTTCAGCTGTCCTTTCTCGACGAGCGCCTGCCAGGCGGTCAAGCCAACCAGCGGGATAGAGGCAGCTTCATCCATGGAGAGCGTCTTGGGCTTGAACGCCAAGGCATCATCCTTGATGGCAATGCGCTCGGCAAAGGTGCCAATGCGATCCTGATGCGGTCGTGCATAGACTTCATCGCCCACCTTGAAGCGCTTGACGCGCGCGCCCACGCGCACAACCACCCCAGAGCAATCATTGCCCATGATCAGCGGCAGGCGATACGGCAGCAGCAGCTTGAACTCGCCGCTCCGGATTTTCAGGTCCAGCGGATTGATGCTTGCGGCATGAATCTCAACCAACACATCGTCATCCTGCAAGACCGGCTCAGGCATGTCGGCAAGACGAACTACATCCGCCTTGCCATATTTATCAATCATGAACGCTTTCATTTAATGACTCCCTGCGGGCTAACGATCGTTAAGGTGTGCTTGAAGCTGGAATACGGTTTAGGCATCGAGACGCAGGTCCTTTCGGATGCCCATGTCCATCACGCCGGCAGGCGCGAATCGACGCAACATCTGCAGGCGACCGGCGAGCTTGCCGGCGGGATATCGCCTTTTCGGCTGCGCCGCATTGGCTGCCTTGAGCACGGTTTCAGCCACGACCTCTGGCCCCTCGGCTTTGGCCATTACTTTCTTCACTGTTTTTTCCACCGCGGTGCGCACGATGCGGTACTCATCAAGCTTGGCATCAGGCTCCAAAAGATTCGCATCGAACCCTGTCTTGGTATATGCCGGCTCAATGACCGACACTCGGATACCCCAGGTTCGCAGCTCATGATCAAGCGATTCGGAATAGCCTTCAACGGCGTGTTTGGTTGCGGCATAAAGCGCACCGTAGGGCATGGGCAAAAAGCCCAGCACGGAGCCCATGTTGAGAATACGGCCAGCGCCTTGACGGCGCATGTGCGGCACAACCGCAAGCGTCATGCGCACCAGCCCGAAGAAGTTCGTGTTGAAAATCGCCTGGGCCTGCTCAATCGAGCTTTCCTCGGCGCCAGCCGGCGCAACACCGAAGCCGGCATTGTTGACCAGCAAATCAATGCGACCATGCAGGCGGATGACTTCTGCCACGACCGCCTCGACCGATTCGTCGCTGGTCACATCCAGCGCCAGCATCTCGAATGACCTCACGCCCGCTATGGCACCACGCCTGCTGGTGCCATAAACCTTGTAGCCCGCCTTCGCCAAGCGCTCAGCGGTGGCTTCGCCGATGCCCGAAGAGGCTCCCGTAACCAATGCGATCTTTATGCTCATGATGCCCATCCTGAAGTAGTGGTAACCAGCCTTGCCTTGAGCAAGGACCTCGCCTGAGATAAATATGATACATATCATATTAAATATCAAGCAGAAAAACAGCAAATCACACCCTATGGTCAGCTCTCGGCAGGCAGTAGTTTTTTCAATGCGGCATCGAGGCAAGCCTCGGCTAGCCGGGGATCATCAACCGCACGCGCCAACAGCAGGGAACCCACCATGGTGGCCACCGTGGCGAGTGCCTGTTCATGCGCGCTTGGCTGCCCCCAATCGGGCAGCTGCCTAGCAATCACATCAACCATCTCCTTGATTCGACGCGTCGCCGCACGTCGAACCTCGGGCGCCTGACGCGGCATTTCGGAACCCAGCGCCGTAAAAGGGCAGCCATTTTCAATATCTTCCAGATGCTGCACAGACAAATAAGCATGCAGTATGGATGGCAGCGCCTGCTCCGGCGGCACCGTGGCAGCAATACTTGCAGACAGCGCAACGGATGCTGCGCCCGCATGGTCTGCAGCCTCGGCCAAGAGCGCCTCGCGTGACGCGAAATGCGCGTAGAAGCCGCCATGCGTGAGGCCAGCTTCTTTCATGATGTCTGCCACGCTGACGCCGTTGAAGCCGCCACGCCGAATGATGCGCGCAGCGGTTTCGACAATGCGATCATGCGTGAGCTCTTTCTTGCCGCGAACGGCCTTGGGTGTATCTGGCTTATTTTTCATGATGAACATCATATATTTTTCAGCGCAAAAAAACAGGGGGGCTATAGAGAAATGCCTGCGATCGGGCCAAGCTTCGTGAAAACGGCCATGGCTGATGATGCATTGCTATCAATAGCATTACACTGTCATTATGAGCAGTATCACTAAGCAAAGCCAATACGGAGCATGGCTCTCATGATGAATGCCAGACTGTTGAACCGCGTCAAAGAATACCTCGATACCCTGATGGCCGAGGCGCGCCCGCTGCCCAGCGACCGCCAGCATGAAGACTTCAGCTACCGGCTCAATGAAGACGCCTTCATCCTGCAGCATCACACGCTGGCCGGCGAAACCTCAGTGCTGACCGCTCACCCGTTGCTGAAAGTCATTCACACCGACGATCCGGCAGGCTGGCTGCTGTACGCGCTGGACAGCGAAGGCCATTGGCAGCCTCACACCGAGATGGTGTTTACGCCGGAGCTGAGCGAAGCCATCAACGCCGCTCGCCGCCTGTTGGGCTTGTCTGAGCACCCTGCCCCGATGTCATTGGCGATCTGAGGTGTGTAGCGGCATCGAATACGAAGGCCAGATGCATCTGTGGAAAGACAGCGAAGTTCGTTTACCCGTGCAGATGCGCGACGGCACGCTGAGCTGGGTGAAATGGGGCGAACGACATGGCGTGCCAAGCCCGTTCTTTCAAGGCCCTTGTGCCCGGCTAGAGTCCATCAAAGAGCGCAAATGGGCGCGCTTCAACCCCAGAGCCGTGAAAATCCCAATGGATCGCTACATGGAGCGAGATCAGAAAAATAAGCCGTATTGGGTCAAGGCAAAGGCTGGCTCATTTCTGCAGGGGCTGCTGGCCACTTGGGGAGATGAGCAGCGTGTATATGTGGTAACGACGGAGACCCCGGCTGAATTTCAGCATATTCAGCCGCGATGGCCCCGGGTGCTGGAGGTTGATGAGGTTGGATCGGGCTGATCAGAGCCCAGAAACGACAAAACCCCTGATGCCATATGGCATCAGGGGTTTCTGTAGTTGGAGCGGGTAACGAGGCTCGAACTCGTGACCTCGACCTTGGCAAGGTCGCGCTCTACCAACTGAGCTACACCCGCTTATCTGTGGACGCGGATTCTAGGCATCGCCCCCAGAGCTGTCAATACTGGGAAAAGCAACTCAGCGTGATTTTTCCAGCTGCTTGGCCAGCTGCTCGATGACACGGGTGAGCTGATCCATGCGCTCGCTCAAGCTTTCGATGTCTTTTTGCGAGGGGATGCCCAGGCGGGTGAGCGTGCCGGTCAGGCGATCATCAATGGCGCGCTCGACCTTCTCGCGGGTGTCCGATGCCTTTTCGATGACCTTTTCTTTCAGGTCATGCGCAGTGGTGTCGGTAATTTCCTTGGTCTTGTGCTCAAGCTCTTCGCCGATCTTGACGAGGTTGTCGAAGAGCTTGCCGCCCTCTTCCTCGGCTCGCGAAAACGCGCCCAGGCCGGCGAGCCAGATTTGCTGCGTGTACTTGCGCAGGTCTTTGCTGGGGGCAATTTTCAAGCGGCCACGCGCCGTCTTGCTGTCGTTAATATCCACGCTACTCTCCTCTCGGCCTTACAAAGACCACATCACCAAAAGCTGTACAAAGCCCGCTACTGTACCCAGAGCAGCGCCTAGCATAATCAAAATCCACTCATCTTCCTTGAAAGCGGGTCGTAACAATTCCTGAAACTCCACATTGCTCATGGCCTTCATGCGCGTGCTCAAGGTGCTGTGAATCACACCTGAACGCTCGCGGCTGAAGCGGGCGTCATTGACCGATTGCAGCGTCATGGCCATCGCCTTGTCGGCAACTTGAGTCTTGAGGTTGGCATAACCCTGGGCGCCCATGGTGATCTGAATGGCGGTCCGTACCACGCCAGACTCCAGCAGCGGGCGCAGGTGGCGCTTGATGATGGCCTTGCTGCGATGTGCCTGTGGGCCGGCCATGACCTCGGTCATCAGGTTGCTCAGGTTCAGAATGTCACGGGCGCACACTTCGGCAAATTTGTCGGCCACTTCATGCTTGCGCCGCATGAACAAGCCATGAAAGCGGCAAGGGCCGATGCGAACAGGCTCCAGCGGCCGAAAAATCACATTCAGCGCCAGCCAGTTGGTGAGATAGCCCACCAGAAAACCGAAAATCGGCAGCACCCAGTTTTCCGGATACACCAGATAAACGCCGAACTGCACAAGACCAAAGAGGAAGCCGAAGCCGGCCCCGGAGTTGACGACAAACTTCAGTTCTTTGTCGCCCACTTCCATGAATACGCGCACCACCAGGCTTTTGTCTTCGCGCATGAGGCGTACCACCATGGCGCGCAGATCCACCAGCTGCTCGATGTTTTCCGCCATGTCATCAACAATATTGTCGAGAATTTCGGGCAGCTGGCGACGCGCGCGGGCATAGACCCGGTTGCGCACCATCACCGGCACATTCTCCCAGAGCACGGCGTGGCGCTCGGCCATGACTTCATCGATATATTCTTCGAGGCGCAGGCTGATGTCGCGGCTGATGTGATGGGCGATCTTTTCCGGCTCCAGCTGCTGAAACAGCTCAGACAGCGACGCCAGCTTGGCCAGCGAGTTATCCACCATGATGCCGGCCATTTTGCCGGACTTGGCGGGGATGATGCCTTGCCAGCCCAGACGCCAGCGCTTGAAGCCGACGAATTCGATGGGCCAGAAAGTCATCTCGATGGCGATCCAGTTGGTAAACCAACCCACAGCGCCGGCAACAAACGGGATGCTGATGAGCAACCAGAAGTCCGCGCGCGCGCTGAGCGCCAATAGCCATTCGTTCATGACAGTCCTTGCAGACAACGGTGCCGAGGAAAAACCCCGGCAGAGAAAATTCGCTGGCGAGTATACACTTCTTGCCCAAGACCACGGCAAAGCGGCCGGGCAGAATCCCTTGGTCGCAGGTGACTTGCACACGCCCGCCGAACCCGTTAAAAGTCAGGCCCATGAGCTCATATCAAACAGAAGAAAAAGTTCACGCTCGCAAACCGGCATTAGTTCAGGAATTGATGCTGGGGATGCTGGAAAGCCTGATCAACGCCTTTATCGACCTCGATAGCGACACGCAAGCGCAATGCCGCGAGCGTGCCGGTCTGATCGTGCGTGTGAAAGCAGCCGACCCTTATGCCGTGTTTTATGTGCTGTTCACCGATCACGGCATCGAATTATCGAGCATCAGCCCCGGCTCGGCGCGCGTGCGCGTCGGTGGTTCGGCACTGGCGCTTGCCGGCGCGCTCATCGGTGGCAGCGGTCTGGAAGACAATCGCCGCATTCATGTCTGGGGCGAAGAAAGTCAGGTTAGCTGGCTGCTGGATCTGCTGCGCGAATTCAACTTCCGCACCTCGGCGCAACGCTGGCTGGGCGAGCACCTGAACATCACGGAAATTCTGGCGCGCCTGCGTCGTCATGATCCAAGCTGGCTCGCCGATCTGATGCCGATGCCAAGCCTGATGCGTGATGCGCAAACGCAATTGCGGCTGCTGCGTCAGGATATCGACGAGCAGGAACAGACCCTGCGCGTGCAGGTTCGCGAGCTGCATCTGCAGCGACGCTGGGATGTGGCACTGATGCTGATGCTGCTGTTGTCGACAGCACTGGTCCTGCTGCCCGGCGACACCCTGCCCGCGCGCATCCTGGGCATGGCTCCGTTGCAGCTCAGCTGGCTGGCATTCGCCGTGACGCTGGTCTGCACCCGCTTCTGGCGG
>CALEYY010000197.1 GCA_937928295.1 uncultured Moraxellaceae bacterium | reverse complement strand
CGGATTCGACGGCGCCGGTCAGCGGGTAGCAGCCGAGCGTGCGGAAGCGCACATTTTTCATCATCGGCACTTCGCCTTCGCGCAGCGGCAGGCGTTCGTCATCGACCATGATGAGCATGCCGTCGCGTTCGACCACCGGGCGCACGGCCGAGAAATACAGCGGCACGATCTCGATGTTCTCGAGGTAGATGTACTGCCAGATGTCCAGCTCGGTCCAGTTCGACAGCGGGAACACGCGGATCGACTCGCCCTTGTTGATGCGGCCGTTGTACAGGTTCCACAGCTCCGGACGCTGCACTTTCGGGTCCCAGCGATGGTTCTTGTCGCGGAAGGAGTAGACGCGCTCCTTGGCACGCGACTTCTCTTCGTCGCGGCGGGCACCACCGAAAGCGGCATCGAAACCGTGCATGTCCAGCGCCTGCTTCAGCGCCTGGGTTTTCATGACATCGGTGTATTTCGAGCTGCCGTGATCGAACGGGTTGATGTTCGCCGCCAGCCCCTCGGGGTTAGTGTGCGAGATCAGCTCCATGCCGGCTTCGGCCGCGATGCGGTCGCGGAAGGTGATCATTTCCTTGAACTTCCAGGTCGTGTTCACATGCATCAGCGGAAACGGCGGCTTGCCCGGCGCAAACGCCTTGCGCGCCAGGTGCAGCATCACGGACGAATCCTTGCCGATCGAATACATCATGACCGGGTTGTCGAATTCGGCGGCAACCTCGCGGA
The DNA here is from genome assembly GCA_937928295.1 of uncultured Moraxellaceae bacterium. GTDB lineage: Bacteria > Pseudomonadota > Gammaproteobacteria > Pseudomonadales > Moraxellaceae > Perlucidibaca. The sequence continues at coordinate 10,931 of CALEYY010000197.1, read as the reverse complement.
TGATGTGGATGGACTCGGCCTCAAGCGCCTTGAGGTGAGTCATGCGGTGTTCGGGGAGCGACATGCTCGCGTGTCCTCTTTCAGAAGCTCGTATAAAAAGCGGGTTCAGTCCGCGATGCGGAGCAGTTCGTTGATGCTGGTCTTGCTGCGCGTCTGGGCATCGACTTTTTTCACGATGACGGCGCAGGTCAGGCTGTAGCGACCATTGTCGCGCGGCAGCGAGCCGGCAACCACCACCGAGCCGGCCGGCACGCGGCCGTAGCTGATCTCGCCGGTTTCGCGGTCGTAGATCGGGGTCGACTGGCCGATGAACACGCCCATCGACAGCACCGAGCCTTCGCCGATGATCACGCCTTCAACCACTTCCGAACGGGCACCGATGAAGCAGTTGTCTTCGATGATGGTCGGGTTGGCCTGCAGCGGTTCCAGTACGCCGCCGATGCCGACGCCGCCGGACAGATGCACATTCTTGCCGATCTGGGCGCAGGAGCCGACAGTGGCCCAGGTATCGACCATCGAGCCTTCATCGACAAACGCGCCGATGTTCACATAAGACGGCATGAGCACGGTGTTGCGCGCGATGAAACTGCCACGACGAGCCACAGCCGGCGGTACCACGCGGATGCCGCTGGCGGCGAACTGCTCAGCCGTCCAGCCGGCGAACTTGGTCGGCACCTTGTCGTAGAACTGCATGCCACCACCGGCCGGAATCGGCACATTGTCGTTCAGGCGGAACGACAGCAGCACGGCTTTCTTCAGCCACTGATTGACCTGCCACTCGCCATCAATTTTTTCAGCAACGCGGGCGGCACCACTGTCGAGCAGGGCGAGGGCTTCATTGACGGCATCGCGCACATCCTGAGGGGCCGACTTCGGCGAAAACTCGGCGCGGCGCTCGAAAGCGTCTTCAATGAACGAGGCAAGCGACATGACTATCTCCAATCAGGCAAAACAAAAATCACTTCCCGAGGAAGGATCGAATTCTTTCGGCGGCTTCCACACATTCCGCCACGCTGGCGACCAGCGCCATGCGCACATGGCCCTCGCCAGGATTGCTGCCGTCGCTGCCGGCGCGGGCCAGATAGCGGCCGGGCAGCACGGTGACAGCTTGCTGCGCATGCAGCTCGCGAGCGAAATCTTCATCCGAGCCTGGCGTGCGCGCCCAGAAGTAAAAGCCGGCATCGGGCATTTGCAAGGGCAGCACCGGATTTAGTATGGCCAGCACGCGCGCGAACTTGTCGCGATAAAGGGCGCGATTGTCCCTCACATGGGCCTCATCTTGCCAGACCTCTGTTGAGGCCAATTGATGCTGAACCGGCATGGCGGAGCCGTGATAGGTGCGATAACGCAGATATTGCTTGAGCACGGTGGCATCGCCCGCGACAAATCCGGAGCGCAGACCGGGCAGATTCGAGCGTTTCGACAGCGAGTGGAAGACCACGCAATTGCGGTAATCGTCGCGACCCAGCTCGGCGCAGGCTTGCAGCAGCCCCACGGGCGGCTGGCTTTCGTCGAAGTAGATTTCCGAATAGCACTCGTCGGAGGCGATGACGAAACCGAAGCGATCGCTCAGTGCAATCAGCTTTTTCAGCGTGGACATGCTCAGCAGTGCGCCGGTTGGGTTGCCCGGCGTGCAGATGAACAGCAGCTGCGTGCGCGCCCAGACCGTGTCGGGCACGGCATCGAAATCGGGCTGCAGGCCGGTGGCGGGCGTGCAGGGCAGAAACACCGGCTCGGCACCGGCCAGCAAGGCCGCGCCTTCGTAGATCTGATAGAACGGGTTGGGCATCAACACCAACGGCTGCTCGCTCACGCTTCTATCCACCACCGCCTGCGTGAACGAAAACAGCGCTTCACGCGTGCCGTTCACCGGCAGCACCTGTGTACCGGCATCCACCGCCTTCAGGCCAAAGCGTTGTGTCAGCCACTGCGCGATGGCCTCGCGCAGCACCGGCAGCCCCAGCGTGGTCGGATAGTTCGACAGCCCGCCGATATGGCGCGCGATGGCTTCCGCCACGAACGCCGGCGAGGCGTGCTTGGGCTCGCCGATGGACAGCGCAATCGGCTTCAGCTGTGCCGGTGCGGCATGGCCCTTGAACAGTGTGGCCAGCTTCTCGAACGGGTAGGGATGCAGCAGCGACAGATCGGGATTCATCAGGAAGTCTGGTCCAGTTGCTCGCGCAAGGCGGCGCACAGGCGCTCGCAAAGCTCGGGATCGGAAAGCGGTTGTTGAGCGGCATCGGTGAGGAAGAACACATCTTCCGCGCGCTCGCCCAGCGTGGCAATGCGCGCATTCTGCAAGTTTACGCCATGCTCCATGAAGATGCGGCCAACGCGTGCCAGCAAGCCCGGACGGTCGAGCGTGATGACCTCGACCACGGTGCGCTGATGCACCAGATCGTTGCTCAGATTGACCTGGGTCCGCACATCGAAATGCTTGAGCTGGCGTGGCAGGCGCCGTTGCACCAGCACCGGGAACTGGTCCGGGCGCGCCAGGCTCTGGCGCAGTTCGTTGCCGATATGCGCCAGACGCGAGCTGTCGGCAATGCGGTCGCCGTTTTCGTCGAGCACGATGTAGGTGTCCAGCGAAAAGCCGTTGTTGGAGGTGATGATGCGCGCATCCATGACGGTCAGGTGCAGCTGATCCAGCGCTGCCACGGTGGCGGCGAACAGGTTTGGCAGGTCGCGGGTGTAGACGAAGATCTGCGTGGCGCCATCGTAGGGCTCGCTGTGATTTTCGCGCACCAGCACCAGCGGCCCGGCGTCCGGCCCGTGCCGTAGCAGCGCAGTGGTATGCCAGGCGATGTCTTTCGCCGACTCGCGCAGGAAGTAGTCGTCACCGAGGCTGTCCCAGACGCCTTCGGCTTCGCTGCTGCCGATCTGCTGATCTTCGAGCAGCTCCAGCGCCGAGGCGCGGTTCTCGATGATCCACTCCTGCTTGTCGATCGGATTCACCAGACCGCGACGCAGCGCGCGCTTGGTCTGCGTATAGAGCTGCCGTAACAGCGAGGCGCGCCAGGAGTTCCACAGCGTCGGGTTGGTGGCGCAGATGTCGGCCACGGTGAGCGCGTAGAGATAGTCCAGATGCACGATGTCGCCGACTTTTTTCGCGAACTCGTTGATGACATCGGGGTCGGAAACATCCTTTTTCTGCGCCGTCACCGACATGACCAGATGCTGCTGCGTCAGCCAGGCCACGAGATTGGCGTCCCACTTGCCGAGGCCGTGCTCGATGCAGAAGTCATGGGCATCCACCGCGCCCAGCTCGGAGTGATCGCCGCCACGACCCTTGGCGATGTCGTGAAACAGGCCGGCGATGTAGAGCAGCTCGATCTTCGGCAGATTCTTGGCGACCTTGGCGACGACCGGGAAGCGATCTTCCACTTCCGGGTAGCGGAAGCGGCGCATGTTCTTCAGCACCAGCAGCGTGTGCGCATCCACCGTGTAGATGTGAAACAGGTCGTACTGCATCTTGCCGATGATGGCGCCGAAGGCCGGAATGTAGCGACCGAGGATGCCGTAGCGCTTCATCCGGCGCAGCGACGAGAACAGCGCGGTGCGGCAGCGCAGCAGCTCCATGAACAGCGACTTGTTGCGGATGTCGCTGCGGAAGCAGTCATCGATGAGCACGGCGTGCTGCATGATCAGGCGGATGGTGCTGGCGCGCACCTCGGTGACTTCCGGATGCTCGCCGAGCAGCACGAAAATTTCCAGCAGGGCGGACGGGTAGCGCCTGAACACATCCTCGGCAGTCACTTCAATGATGCCGTTGCGGATCTGGAAGCGATTGTTAAGCGCGACCACGGGTGCATTTTCATCTTCGCCGAGAATGGCCTCGTCGAAGTAGCGCAGCAGCATCTCGTTGAGCATGGAGATGCGCATGGCGGCGCGGTAGTAGTCCTGCATGAGCTGTTCCACGCCGCGATTGGCGTGGCTGTCGCTGTAGCCGAAGAGCTCGGCCATGCGCCGCTGATAGTCAAACAGCACACGGGTATCGCTGCGCCCGCTGACAATAAACAGGGCAAAGCGCACGCGCCAGAGCACGCACTGGCAGTCATCGAGCTCGCCGAATTCGGCTTCGGTGATGAAGCCGTGCGCGACCAGATCGCGCAGCGTATCGGCACCGAAATGCCGCTTCGCCACCCAGCCGATGGTCTGGATGTCGCGCAGGCCGCCGGGGGCATTCTTCAGATCCGGCTCAAGGTTGTATTCGGTGTTGTTGTGCTTGGCATGACGGGCGATCTGCTCGTCGCGCTTGGCAATGAAAAACGCCTTGCCCGGCCACAGCCGATCCGGTCCGGTCAGGCGCTGCATGTCGCGGCGCAGGCGCTCGTCACCGACCAGCGTGCGCGATTCCATGATGTTGGTGGCGATGGTGATGTCTTCCGTCGCCAGACGCACGCAGTCCGACAGCGAACGCACGCTGGAGCCGATATCCAGTCCCAGATCCCACAAATGCGTGATGAACTGGCTGACCGCCTCTTCGGCACCGGTCGGTAGATCCGTGCCGTCATGCAGGATTAGCACATCCACATCCGATGCCGGATGCAGCTCGGCGCGGCCATAGCCACCCACGGCCAGCAGGGCGAGATCGGTGTATTGATCCAGGCCCAGATTGACCCAGGCATGACGCAGCACCTCATCGATGGCATCGGCCCATTCACGCACCAGCAGGCGGATGTCGCGACCTTCCTTGAAGCGCTCAATCAGTTCGGCCTGAGCCGCTTTCAGGCTGGCCTTGTCAGATGGCGCCGGGGCTGCGTTCACGCAGCACGCTCATTGAGAAAGGCAAAGTCTTCCTCAGGCCGCGCGGTGAGAATTTCCACGCCGGTTTCCGTAACCAGAATGGTGTGCTCCCATTGCGCCGACAGCTTGTGATCCTTGGTCACCACCGTCCATTCATCCGGCAGCAGCTTGGTGTGGTGCGTACCGGCATTGATCATGGGCTCGATGGTAAAAGTCATGCCCGCCTGCAGCGCCATGCCTTCGCCGGCTTTGCCGTAATGCAGGATCTGCGGCTCTTCGTGGAAAATCTTGCCGATGCCGTGACCGCAGTATTCGCGCACCACGGAATAGCGATTGGCCTGCGCATGCTGCTGAATCACTGCACCGATATCGCCCAGTGTGCAGCCCGGCCGCACAAGCGCCAGCGACTTGTACAGGCACTCCTGAGTCACGCGCACCAGTCGTTGCGCCAGAATCGACTGTTGGCCAACAAAAAACATCTTGCTGGTATCGCCGTGATAGCCGTCCTTGATGACAGTGACATCGATATTAATGATGTCGCCGTCCTTGAGAATTTTCTTGTCGCTGGGGATGCCGTGGCAGATGACCTGATTCACCGAAGTGCAGATGCTCTTGGGAAAGCCGCGATAATTCAGCGGGGCCGGGATGGCACCCTGCACATTGACGATATAGTCGTGGCAGATCTGATTCAGTGCCTCGGTGCTGACGCCGACTTTCACATGCTCACCGATCATGGTCAGCACTTCGGCAGCGAGGCGGCCAGCCACGCGCATCTTGGCGATTTCTTCAGCGGTCTTGATCAGCGTGCTCATGCAATGTCCCGGACGAACCCTGCGCATTCACGCAGCGGTTGAGGTTTAGAAGGCGCCTATGGTATAAAGCGCGCCGCATTTCGGCAAACGTACGAAGTGTGTATTTTCAAATCCGACCAGCAGTCGACACGGTTACCGGGTGCCCATTGAGAAAAGTGGGTTGGTGATTGGGACTGCTGCGAGGCCATAACCCAACTGGAGAAACTCTCATGGCACAAGTCACCATGCGTGAGCTGCTGCAAGCCGGCGCTCACTTCGGTCACCAGACTCGCTTCTGGAACCCCAAAATGGCACCGTTTATTTTCGGCGCCCGCAACAAGATTCACATCATCAACCTGGAGCACACCGTTCCGGCCCTCAATGATGCCCTGAATTTCGTTAACCGTCTGTCCAGCCAGAAGAACAAGGTTCTGTTCGTCGGCACCAAGCGCGCTGCGGCCCCGATCATTGCCGAGCACGCTGCTCGCGCCGGTCAGCCGTATGTGAACCACCGCTGGCTCGGCGGCATGCTGACCAACTGGAAGACCATTCGCCAGTCGATCAAGCGTTTGAAGGATCTGGAAGCTCAGCTCGCTGACGGCACTTTCGCCAAGCTGACCAAGCGTGAAGTGCTGGAACGCACCCGCGAAATGGAAAAGCTGGAAAAGTCGCTGGGCGGCATCAAGGACATGGGCGGCTTGCCGGATGCCATGTTCGTCATCGACGTTGATCACGAAGCCACTGCTATCGCCGAAGCGCGCAAGCTGGGCATCCCGGTCATCGGCGTGGTCGATACCAACTCCAACCCGACCGGCGTTGACTATGTCATTCCGGGCAACGATGACGCCATCCGCGCCATTCACCTCTATGTCGGTTCGATGGCTGATGCCATCATCGAAGGTCGTGAATTTGCTGCCACCACCGGTGGTCGCGAAGCTGATGGTTTCGTTGAAGTTGCTGCCAGCGCCGAGTAATTCCCGAGGGCGCGAACTGTCGCGCCCTTGAGTGGCTGGTAGACGGAAAAGGGGCTTAGGCCCCTTTTTCAGATGATGTTTCGGCAGTGCTGACTCATCCCCCTTTTTGGTCGACGCCGTCAGGCGGAGGCCTTTTTTATTGAACATATCGTGAGGAAATGATCATGGCAGATGTAACCGCCGCCCTCGTAAAAGAACTCCGTGAGCGTACTGGCCTCGGCATGATGGAATGCAAGAAGGCTCTGGTTGAAGCCGGTGCCGACATCGAACTGGCTATCGACAACCTGCGCAAGTCCGGTCAGGCCAAGGCCGCCAAGAAGGCCGGCAACATCGCCGCCGACGGCGCCATCATCCTCGCCAGCGACGCCGGCGTGGCGATTGCTCTGGAAGTGAACTGCCAGACCGACTTCGTGGCCCGTGATGCCAACTTCTCCGCTTTCGCCAACAAGGTTGCCGGCATTGCCCTGGCTGCTCGCGAAACTGATGTGGCCAAGATTGCCGAGCTGAACTACGACGGCATCACCGTTGAAGAAGCCCGTGTTCTGCTGGTGCAGAAGATTGGCGAAAACATCCAGGTTCGTCGTGCTGTTCTGGTGGAAGGCGCTCAGCTCGCTACCTATGTGCACGGTCTGAAGATTGGTGTGGTCGTTGCCCTTGAAGGCGGCGATATCGACCTCGGCAAGCAAGTCGCGATGCATGTGGCTGCAACCAACCCGCTGGTGGTCAACGCCGCCGACATCTCGGCTGAAGTCCTTGCTAAAGAGCAGGAAATTGCTGAAGCCAAGGCCGCCGAATCCGGCAAGCCGGCCAACATCGTCGAGAAGATGGTGCAGGGCGCGCTCGCCAAGTTCCGTGGCGAAGTGTCGCTGGTCGAGCAGGGCTTCGTGATGGATCCCGAGCAGAAGGTTGGTGCTGTGCTGGCGAAAGCCGGTGCCAAGGTGACCTCGTTCGTCCGTCTGGAAGTGGGTGAAGGCATCGCCAAGGTTGAGGTCGACTTCGCTGCCGAAGTGGCCGCCACACAGGCCGCTGCTGCTGGCAAGTAAGTCATCGCCGGTCGTCACTGATCGTCTGCAAAAGGCCTCTTGATGAGGCCTTTTTGCTGTAAGCTTGCCGGCAATTCAAAACCCCTTAGAAGAGGCCCTGCTAATGACTGATCACCGTCTCGCGCACAAGCGCATTCTGCTGAAATTGTCGGGTGAGGCGCTGGCTGGTGAAGCGGAAGTCGGTATTGATCCGAAAGTGCTCAAGCGCATGGCGCTGGAAGTCGGCCAGCTCGTCGGCATCGGCGTGCAGGTCGGCATCGTGGTCGGCGGCGGCAATCTGTTTCGTGGCGCGGCCTTGCAGCAGGCCGGTCTGGATCGTGTCGCCGGTGATCACATGGGCATGCTCGCCACGGTCATGAATGGTCTGGCGCTGCGTGACGCGCTTGAGCGCAACAACATCAAGACGCGCCTGATGTCGGCCATCCCTATGAGCGGCGTGGTTGATCACTACGACCGTCGCGCCGCCATCCGTCACATGCAAAGTGGCGATGTCTGCATCTTCGTCGCCGGCACCGGCAATCCGTTCTTCACCACCGATACCGCAGCCTGCCTGCGCGGCATCGAAATCAATGTCGATATCGTCATCAAGGCCACCAAGGTCGATGGTATTTACAGCGCCGATCCGGTGAAAGATCCGACCGCGACCAAATACGACACCATCACTTTCGATGAAGTACTGAGCAAGCAGCTGGCGGTCATGGATCTCACGGCCATGTGCCTGTGCCGTGATCACAATATGCCGTTGCGCGTCTTCAACATGAACAAACCAGGTGCGCTGCTCAACCTCGTCGTGGGTGAGCCGGAAGGCACACTGGTTACTCGCTGACCTTAGTTTTCGACGCTTGGAGTCTTCATGATCAACGATCTGAAAAAGGACTGCGAAGTCCGCATGCAAAAAACACTGGACGCGCTGGAGCAGGCGTTCTCGCGCGTGCGTACCGGCCGTGCGCATCCGTCCATGCTGAAGGATGTGATGGTGCCGTACTACGGTACCGATACGCCGCTCATGCAGGTCGCCAATGTCAATGTTGATGACTCGCGCACGCTCATCGTGCAGCCCTACGAGCGCAACATGGTCGGTGCCATCGACAAGGCCATTCGCAACTCGAACCTGGGCCTGAACCCGGTCACCACCGATGTGATTCGCGTGCCGCTGCCGGCGTTGACCGAGCAGACCCGTCGCGACATGCAGAAGCTGGCTCGTAATGAAACCGAAGGTGCCCGCGTGGCCCTGCGCAATATTCGTCGCGATGTGCTGGGTGACATGAAAGAACTGCAGAAGGAAAAGGAAATTTCCGAAGATGACGAGCGCCGTGGCTCCGATGATGTGCAGAAAATCACCGATCGTTTCGTGACGGAAGCTGACCGCTTGCTGGCCGCGAAAGAAGCCGAGCTCATGCAGGTCTGATGCATGACAGGCTCTGATCAACTCGTCAGCAGCGCACCTGACGCTGCCCCGCAGGCCTGCGTATTGCCGCGCCATGTTGCGCTGATCATGGACGGCAACAACCGCTGGGCCAAGGCTCGCGGCTTGCCGGGCACGGAAGGGCATCGTGCCGGTGAACAGGCTTTGCGCGATCTCGTCGAGTTTGCCGCGCGAGCAAAGATTGAAGTGCTGACCGTGTTCGCCTTCTCCAGTGAAAACTGGCGTCGGCCGGCAGACGAAGTGGCGGCGCTCATGCAGCTCTTCCTGATGGCGCTGGAAGTACGAGTGCAGGAGCTGGACAAAGCCCGCATTCGCCTGCGTTTCATTGGCGACCGCAGCGCGTTCTCGCAGGAGCTGCAGGCTGGCATGCTGCGTGCCGAGGCGATGACGGCAGAGCACACGGGCATGACGCTGGTGATCGCGGTGAATTACGGTGGCCAGTGGGACATGGCGCAGGCGGCACGGCGTCTTGCCGAGCAGGTCGCAGCAGGTGCATTGTCGCCCGATGCGATCACGGCTGCGACGCTGGGCGAGCAGGTCGAGCTGGCCGATGAACCGCCGGTGGATCTGCTGATTCGCACCGGGGGCGAGCTGCGTGTGAGCAATTTTGTGCTCTGGCAGGCTGCCTATGCCGAGTATTATTTCAGCGATGCCTTGTGGCCCGATTTCGGCCACGCGCATCTGCAGGCTGCGCTCGATGAGTTTGCGCAGCGGCAGCGTCGCTTTGGCCGCACATCAGAACAAATAGAGGCCCTTCATGCTTAAAGAACGCGTCATTACCGCGCTTATCCTGTTGCCGCTGGTGCTGTGGTGCGTCTTTGGCGGCGTCGCCATGGCGTTCCCGATCTTTGCCGCAGCCATCATTCTCGCGGCCGCTTGGGAATGGACGGCCATGATGCGTCTGACCAGCCTGCCGGCACGATTGGGCTTTGTGGCTCTGGTGGCGGCCATGCTCTGGCATGTGAAGGCGCAAGCCTTGGCGATAGACCCTGCGGGCATGAAGGCTCTGGGGCCGCTCATGGCGGGCACTTCCGTGTTCTGGCTGGCGGCGCTGGTGTGGGTCCGGCGTTATCCGGCCGATGCCCAGCGCTGGGATCGTCCGTTTCTGATGCTGGCCATCGGCCTGCTGCTGCTGGTGCCGACTTGGGCTGGGCTGGTGCAGCTGCACGGGCAGTCGCCTTGGTGGCTGATGTATGTATTGCTGCTGGTCTGGGGTGCCGATACCGGTGCCTACTTTGCCGGTCGCCGCTTCGGCAAGGTCAAGCTGGCGCCTGCCGTGAGCCCGGCAAAGACGCGCGAAGGGCTCTATGGCGGTTTGCTGACCACGACCCTGATCATGCTTGCTGTCGCTTTCTACCTGCACTTGGCTGGCCTGCAATTTCTGCTCTTTGCCGCAGCCTCGGCGGTAACGGTGCTGGCTTCGGTGCTGGGCGATCTGTTCGAGTCCATGGTCAAACGGCGTGCCGGCATCAAGGATTCCGGCAAGATTTTCCCCGGTCACGGCGGCGCACTCGATCGCATCGATTCCATTACCGCCGCTGCGCCTGTGTTTCTTACCGGCTGGTGGCTGGCCGGTGGTTTCTAAGCGCCAATGACCGCCGTGCAATCGCTAACTGTGCTGGGCGCGACCGGGTCGATTGGTCGCAGTACGCTGGATGTGGTGGCGCGTCATCCCGACCGCTATCGCGTGCATGCGCTGACGGCGTTTCATCGTGTCGCTGATCTGGCGCAGCTATGCCAACAATTTCAGCCGCGCCATGCTGTTGTGCCAACGCAGGATGCTGCTACGCAGTTGCGCGCGCTGCTTGTAGCCAGTGGCACACACACTTCCGTGCTGGTCGGCGAGGCCGCCTTGGCGCAGGTTGCAGCCGAGGCTGACACAGTCATGGCCGCCATTGTCGGTGCCGCCGGCTTGCTGCCCACGCTGGCTGCTGTAAAGGCGGGTCGTCGT
>CALEYY010000196.1 GCA_937928295.1 uncultured Moraxellaceae bacterium | reverse complement strand
TGCGCGCTCTCCCACTCTTCACGCATGACCAGCAGTTTGGCGTTCGGGAACAGCGCCTGCTGCCCGTTGCCGCCGAGCCAGCGCGTCACATTCTGCGTGTGTAGATGATCGTAGGTGATGTAGTCCACATCCTCAGGCGTCAGGCCGATGCTCTTCAGGCAATCCAGCACCGTCGCAGTCGCGCGCACGATCATCTTCTCCATGAGCCCGGAGAACTTGCCGGCCTGCTGGTCGAGCTGGGCAAAAAATGGCGTTTCGCGCTGATTTTCCCAATCCGACGGGCCAACCAGCAGGGTCTTGATGCCTTCGCTGGAGTCGAACTGGATCACGCTCAGGCGATTGCACAGATGCACGAATGGCGTCGGCAGGCTGAAGGCATTGAGGTAGGCGAACTTGGCCGGGTACGGCACGCGCACCAGCTCGAAAGATTTGTAGAAGCGCACTTTGGGTTTGGCCAGCATGTCGCGGCGGAAATCCTTGGCGGCTTCGCGCACATTGTCGACGCGAACCATGGGGCGACGGGCATCGCGAGTGCCGTCGAAGTGCTTCAGGGGCTGCAGTATTGTCATCGCAAAATCTCATGCTGAATGGCTTGAAAATGAGCTTGCAGGGTTTGCCTGCGGCTCGGAATGTGTGACACTCTAATTGCGACAAGATGTCTTGTCAAAATAACAATGCACGCTTTAAACGGATTCCAGCATGCTCGCCGACACTGTGCCGCAACCTTCCAGCCCTGCCAAGCCGCGCTCTTATCGCGGCGTTGCACCTGAGCAGCGCGCCGAAGAGCGCCGCCAGCGCCTGCTCGCCGCCGGGCTGGAACTTTTTGCCCGACAAGGCTATGCGCACACGCCCATCGAGCAGCTCTGCGCCGAAGCAAAAGTCACCACGCGCCATTTTTACGCCCTGTTCGCCAGCCGCGAAGCCCTGCTCACGGCACTCTACGATGACATCGTTACCGCTCTGCACCGTGCCGTGCTGGCCGCCATCTCGCAACCGGGCCAAACGCTGGAAGAGAAGATCCCTTATGCCATCCAAGCCATGGTGCAGCACTACCTGGCCGACGCGCGGCGCGCGCGCATCGGCGTGCTGGAATCGGTGGGCGTGAGTGCGGCCATGGAGCGCCGCCGCCGGGGGGCTATTCACTCCATGGCGGCAGGCATCGAGCACTACATGAATCTGCTGGCCTCGCGCGGTGAGTTTCCGCAGCGCAACTTTCATCTGTCCAGTGTCGCCGTTGTTGGCGGCATCAATGAACTGCTCGCGGAATGGCTCACGATCCCGGAGCCGCCCAGCATCGACCAATTCAGTCGTGAGATTGCCAGCATCCTGCAGGCGCTCATGCTCGGCAGCGCACTGCTGCCTGCCTCTTCTCTTCTTTCGGATATTGCGGAGCCTGCTGCATGACTACACTCGCCATCACCGGAATCGGTGGCTTTATCGGCCTGCGCATGGCAGAACGCGCACTTGCCCTCGGCTGGCAGGTACAAGGCTTGGATGTGTCCCTGGCAGCCGCCGAACGCGCTCACGCCCTTGGCGTGCAAGTCACCGTCGGCGATATCAATGATGCCAACGCCGTGCGCACCGCCCTGAACGGTGCCGACATCGTCTTCCACACCGCTGCCATCGTTGAAGAAGATGGCAATCGCAAGGATTACGAGCGCGTCAATGTCGACGGCACGCGCACGGTCTGCGGCATCGCACGCGAGCTGGGTGTGCGTCAGTTCGTGCACTTGTCATCGGTCATGGTCTACGGCTTTGAATACCCGGCCGATGTGTGCGAAGACGGCCCGGTCGATGGCCAGGGCAATGCCTACAACGACACCAAGCTGGCCAGCGAGCGCGTGGCACTGACCTTCAACACGCCAGACTTTGCCGTCATCGTGATTCGCCCCGGCGATGTCTATGGCACCGGCAGCATGCCCTGGCTACTGCGCCCGATCGATCTGCTCAAGCGCAGCCTGTTCGTGCTGCCGAACTACGGCAACGGCGTCATCAACCATGTCCATATCGACAATCTGCTCGATGGCGTCTTCCTCGCCATCGACAAAGCCGTTGGCGGCGATGTCTTCAACATCACCGACGGCATCGCCACGCCCTGCCACGAATTCTTTCTCTGGCATGCCAAGATGGCTGGCAAAACCAAGGTGCCCGCCGTGCCGGCCTGGGCATTGAAAACCTTCCTGACCGCCAGCAAACCCATGTTCAGCCGACTCGGCATGGCCCCGCTGGCCAGCGCCGCCGCCATCAAATTTCTGCTGCGCCGCGAACGCTACAGCATCGACAAAGCCCGTCGCGTGCTCGGCTATGAACCACGCATCAGCCTCGACGAAGGCATGCGCGCCATTGTTGCCGAGCGTGGCGCATGAGCTTCGTCAGCCAGCGTGGCGTCAAGGATGCCCTGCGCTTCCACGCGGCCTTCTTCGCACTGGCGATCCCCGTTGCCCTGTATGAGCAAGGTCGCTCGCTCGGCCTCGCCATTCTGCTACTGGCAGCGCTCTACAACATCACGCTGCCGCTGATGTGCCAATGGCGCGGTCATCGTGACGGCCTTCGCCTGTGGATGTTCCTGCTGCCGCTGTCCATGGCACTGCCCTGCGCCGACTGGATGCTGGTGTCCCGCATGGGCACGCTGAGCTTTCCCGACCACGGCGTGTACCGTCTTGGTGGTGTCGTCCCGATCTATTTCATGGGGCTGTGGATCATGCTGTTATGGCCGCTGTGCTGGCTGGCGCAAGCCACACGCCGGCCCTACCTGCTAACAGCGGTCGGTGCGCTGGCCGCCTTCCTGATCTGGGAATGGGCCGCGCGCCCGATGCACCTCTGGCATGCCGTCGGCGTTCGCCAGATCGCCGGCTTTGCGCTCTACCCGCTGATCCCGGAGATGCTATTGGCCATGGCCGCGCTATGGATGTGGCAGCACCATGGCCGGGCACCGCTTCTGACGCGCATCGCCTGCGCCGTCAGCGTGGCCGTATTCTATGCCGGCGCAGTGTCGCTGGCGCTGCTGTGGATAGGCTGAGCTCAGATCTCGGGACTCTCGGTGTCTTGACGACCCTGCTCCAGCTCGGCTCGCGCCGCTGACGCCAATGCCTGATAGCGCACCCGGAAGGCATCGAGACTGTCGCCTTCCAGCTCCTCCAGATCCAGCAAGGCATTGTGAGCCCCTTTGGTGGCACGGATCAGCTCATCAAGCTTGATCTGTATCGCCTCGGTATCGCGGTTCTGCGTGTTCTGAATCAGAAACACCATCAAGAAAGTGATGATGGTGGTGCCGGTATTGATCACCAGCTGCCAGGTATCGCTGAAGCTGAACAGCGGTCCGGTGATGATCCAGACCAGAATGACGCCGACCGCCAAGGCAAATACGCGAGGCCGACCACAATAGCGGGCCGCAGACTTGGCCAGCTGGGAATACGAGAGCGTGACGCGCATGAAAACCTCCGGTGAATTGCTGAAGACCGCTTGCTCTGCGTCTGACAACTTTGTTCAGGCGCAAACCACTGCGGCTCGTCCGATACTATGCGCTCGTTACCGTGGCACGCCCTCATCGATATCACACGCCGACCGCAAGACTGGAAAGATCGTATGAAATCCGCCGCAAAGATTGCCGTGATCGGCGCCGGCCTGGCCGGCCTCTCGTGTGCGCAAGCCCTGCAAACGGCTGGCAACGATGTGGTTGTTTTCGAGAAAAGTCGCGGTGCCGCCGGACGCATGAGCACCAAACGCGGCGACAGCGACTCAGGCGAAGCCTGGCAGTGCGACACCGGAGCACAGTACTTCACCGCGCGCTCGCCCTTGTTTCAGGCCGAAGTACGACGCTGGCAGGCGGCGGGGGTTGCCGCTGAATGGACACCGAAACTCCAGGTATTCGGGAAGCCACCGCGCGCTGCGGCAGAGCCTGGCCTTGGCCCGGAGCGACGCTATGTGGGCACGCCGCACATGACCGCACCGGCACGCCATCTCGCCGAAAAATTGAATGTGCGCACGCAAACCACCGTACAAGCGTTGCGCCGCGATGGCTCTGTCTGGCGCTTACGCTCAGCAGAGCACGACTGGTCCGGCGAGCACTTTGATGCCGTGGTACTGGCCGTGCCCGCGCCACAAGCCGTGCCACTGCTGCTGCCGGTCAATCCTGAACTGAGCAGCCTGGCAGCCAGCGTTCGCATGCGCGGCAGCTGGGCGCTGATGTTGCGCTACAACTCAACACTGAACTTGAGTTTCGATGCCGCCTTCGTCAATGCCGACCCCCTGCGCTGGGTCGCGCGCAACAGCAGCAAGCCTCAGCGCAGCGGCCAAGAGAGTTGGCTGTTGCATGCCAGCGCAGCATGGAGCGACGCGCATATCGAAGACAACGCCGATGTTATCGCCACAGAATTGCTGGCCGCCTTCGCCCAGCTTGGCGGCATCGCGCCCGACGCGTGGAGCGCACACCGCTGGCGCTATGCCGATACCGAACAGCCCCTGCAACTTGGTGCTGTCTGGCAGGCTGCGGATGGCCTTGGCCTATGCGGGGATTGGCTCAATGGCGGCAAGGTCGAAGGCGCCTGGCTAAGTGGGCAGACACTGGCGGAGCAGATTGCGGTCAGTCTTTACCAAGACTGAGATCAGGATGTCATGTCTGCTGCCGTGCCATCGATCATCTCCTGAAAATCATCCAGCGTCAGGGGTCGCCCCGCCGCCAGAATTTCGCGAATTTTCGGGATATAGACCTGCATGGCGCGACGCGTATTAGCCTGCGAGGCCGACGCCAGAAATGCGTTCTTCTCGATCGTCATGCCCTGATCCCAGCTCTGCGACGCCGCCTGATAGATCGCCTGCTTGATCGCACGCACGGCAAAGGGTGAACGCCGCGCCATGCGCTCGGCCAGTGCCATGGCCTCATCACCCAGTGCCTCTACCGGCACCACCCGATTAATCATGCCCAGCTCAAGTGCCTCGGCCGGCGTCAGCGGCTTGCCCTCCAGGCAATGCTCCAGCGCTTTCGCCACGCCGAGGCTGCGCGTCAGAAATTGCGTCCCGCCACCACCCGGAATCAGGCCAATCAGAATTTCCGGCTGGCCAATCATGACGCCAGTGCTGGCATCACCCTCAATCATCAGCCGCAAATCGCAGGCCAGGGCCAACTCACAGCCGCCGCCCATGGCACGACCGTTGATGGCGGCGATGAAGACTTTGTTCATGGCTCGCATGCGCGCCGTCACTTCGTGAAAGATGTTCATGTCCGAAACGCCCGCCATCGGCGTATGGCTGAGCAGCTTGCGCGCTCCCGGAATGTGATCGAGCAGACTTTCGCTGCGCGTCAAAACCTGCACCAAACCAGCCGACATGGGAAATGGAATCGAATCCACGGCCTGCTCGATGTCATCCACATCAAAGTGAGTGAGGAACACGCCTTCAACCGTACTGGTGATGATGATGGCACCGATGTCATGGCGACTTTCCAGTGCGACCAGTTGCTGATTCAGCTCGGCCATGATGGCCGCCGTGAGAAAGTTGGCCGGCGGATTATTGATGGCAATGGTCATGACACGACCCTGCTCGCTGACCTGCAGCAAAGAGGTACTTTTCTGGCTCATGAGAAACTCCAATGTTTACTGCAAAATCATGATTTACCGAAAAATCATGCCAGTAGTCGTCGCAAACTCATGCAGCACGGTCTTGGCATCCAGAGGCCGCCGCTAAGGCGCCGGGTGTGCCGCCATATAAGCATCCAGCAAGCGACGAATCATGCGCTGATAAGGCGTCTTCAGCCGCTCGGCCTCCGCCTTGAAAAATGCCACACTGGCGCGGCTGAGCGCGATAGTGATCTTCACCTCCTCCTCTCGATCAGCCAACTGCGCTGGCGATGGCAAAAAGTCCGCAACCACGCGAGGCTCGCCCTTGGCCTCATGGCTGCGGCGAATTTTCATGCTCATCAATGTCTCTCCTTTTACATCAGTGTTTTCATCATACGAATCATTTCGCTGCGCCAAATCAAACGCACCGCTGCTTACCGAAAAATCATGCAAGTGGCTGTCGCAAACGCATACAGCATGCCATTTTCATCGCGGATGCTGCCTTCGGAAATCACCAGCCGTCTGCTGACATTGATGACCTTGCCCTCCGCTCGCAGCGTCTTGTGAAAGGGGATGGCCTTAAACATCTTCACATTCAGCTCGATGGTGCAGTAGCTCTCGCCGGCCGCCAGCGCCGTGTGCGTCGCACAGCCGGTGACCGAATCCAGCACGGTCGCGGCAAAACCGCCATGCACGCTGCCGAGCGGGTTGCTGTGCGTCTCGTTCGCCGTGCAGCTGAACACCACTCGCCCTATCTTCACGGTTTCGAGCTTCATCGACATGATCTTGGCGATATCCGGTTCCGGCACTCGACCTTGCGCAAAAGCCTGCATGACCTCTAGGCCCGTCAGGGTCTTGATGTTCATTCGTTAACTCCAGATAGATAGTGGCTTTGGCCGTGATTGCGGTCTCAAACAGCGCTCGCCACGCGCACCGAAATTAAGTTCTAAAAAGGAACTTGTCAACCATCGAGCTTAGCCATACAGTTTGCCAACACTGACTCGCAGCCTGGAACACCATGAAATGGGATGACATAGGCAGCCTGAACTGCTCAATCGCACGCTCGCTAGGGCTCATTGGTGATCGCTGGACGCTGCTGCTGCTGCGCAACGCCTTCCTCGGCACACGCCGTTTCGACGACTTCCAGAGCCAACTCGGCGTCACCCGTCATGTGCTGGCCGAGCGCCTGAAGCGCCTGGTCGACGCCGACATCCTGAGCAAAGAGGCCTATCAGCCGAATCGCTACGAATACCGGCTGACCACCAAGGGCCGGGCGCTCTACCCCGTGCTGCTGGCGCTCACCGCTTGGGGCGATGCCTTCCTCGATGAAGGCGCCGGCCCGCCGCTGGTGTATCACCACAAAGGCTGCGGCAAAGCGATGACAGCGACCATGACCTGCTCGGAATGTGGTGAAGCGGTTCATGCGCGGGATGTGCTACCCATGGCCGGGCCCGGCTTGAGTGCAGGAATGACGGCAAAAAAGCAGGCCTGAGTGCTGGCAAGTGCTTGCCGAAATGACCATAGATCTGTACCGTGACTGCCCAGTCAAATATAGTTCTGGAGCAACCCGCCTCATGTCCGCACTCGCCAATCGCCTGAAATCCCTGCCCAAGCTCAGCGCCCTCTGGGCCATCGGCAAAGTGCTCGCCGTTCCGCGCCCATTGGTGCTATTTGGCGAAGGCTCGGCCGTGCGGCTGTGTCACAGCATTGCCGACCAAGGCCACAAGCGCGTGCTCGTCATTACCGATGATGTGCTGGCCAAGCTCGGCACTATCGACCCGCTGGTGGCCGCGCTGAATGCGCGTGGCGTCATCACCGAAATCTTCACCGGCGTGCGCCCGGACCCGACCTTCGAGATCGTCGAAGCCGGTCTGCGCGCCTGTCAGCAAGCCCGCGCCGATGCCCTGCTGGTGATCGGCGGCGGCTCCGCCATCGACGCCGGCAAAGTCATCGCGCTCGCGGCCACCACCGGCAAAACGCCGCAGCAGCTGGTCGGTGTGCTCAAGGGCCGGCAACCCGCACTACCCTTTTTTGTCGTGCCTTCGACCTCGGGCACGGGTTCGGAAGCCAGCGTCGCCGCCGTCATTTCCGATAGCGCCACACACATCAAGGCTTTGGTGGTCGATCCCGGCTTGGTGCCGCTCGCCGCCGCCCTCGATCCGCTGATCACGATGGGTATGCCTGCCTCCGTCACCGCCGAAACCGGCGTCGATGCCCTCACCCACGCCCTCGAAGGCTGGATGAGCCAGTTCGCCAACGCGCAGACCGATGGCTACAACCGCACCGCCGTTCGCCTGATCCTGAACAACCTGGAAATCGCCTGCAACGAACCGACCAACCTCGCCGCACGAGATGCCATGGCGCTGGGTTCGCACTACGCCGGCCTATGCCTGAGCACCTCGGCGGTCGGCTATGTGCACGCCATCGCGCATCAGCTCGGTGCCCGCTATGGCGTGCCGCACGGTCGCGCCAATGCCATGGTGCTGCCGCATGTGTTGGCCTTCAACCAGCCCGCCTGCGTGAAGAAGTTGGGCAGTCTGGCTCGCGATCTGGAGCTGGCAGCGCCCGGCGCCACCGACTCGGCGGCGGCCGAAGCACTGTCAGCGCGTGTGCGCGAGCTGTTGGAGCGCCTGCCGCTGCGTCGCTCGGGCAGCATGATCCAGCGCTCGGACTACGCTCGCATCGCCAACGATGCCCTGACCGAAGCACACGGCATGTATGCCGTGCCGCGCTACATGGATGAGCAAGATGTATATCGCGTGCTGGATGGCGTCGCCGCTGTGGCTTGACGATGGCAGCCGGCGCTTTGTATCAATTTGCCGTTCTATTGTAATTTTATGTAAAAAACCATACCTTGCTCACCGCAGTTTGATGAGCTAGGTAATGACGCCGTCGTGTCCGATGTCACGCTATCAACTGATTCAACTCACTTGATCGAGTCATCCATGACATTTTCGCAACTGCATCCCTTGGCATATCCACCCATTGGGCGTTGGCTCAAGGCTCAGCGAGATGTGCTGGGCTATTCCCTCTCACAAGCATCAGACAAGGTGCAGATGAGTGAAAGAACACTGCAGCTTCTAGAGTCCGAGAGTTTCCTGGACTTGCCGGAGCCCGTCTTCGTCAAAGGTTATCTGCGACGCTACGCGCATCAGCTGAAACTGAATCCACACGAAGTCATTGCACTTTTTGATGCTTGGATGGTTGTCCATAAACAGCAAAATGGCACGGCTGCACAAGCCTTGCCATCCGTGCAGCCATCATCAAAAGCGCCACCATTTGACGCTATTCGTAAAGGTATCGCTGTATATGCCAGCGATACCTGTGAGCGTCTGGCCTCTGCCATGAATAGCCGGATAGGCCATACTGTCGTCATTACCGTGTGTGTTGGCTTGTTTTCATTTTTTCTGAGCCAAGGCTCTGGCACCACTCGTGCCAATACAGTCAGCCACGCGGCCAAACCGGTCGCCATCAGACCACAAGCATTTGTTGCTCACATTGAAATACCCCCTGCACGCGCGCTCCTGGCAATTGATTCGCCTAGGAAACCCATCAACTTGGAAAGCTGGCTGATCGCATCAGAGACCACGCATGTCAATGTCATCGATAAGCGTGGCCTGATCATTTTCAGAGGTCTGGTCAGAGCCGGCACCCCCGTACGGCTGAAAGGCAGCAAGCCATTCGACATCCAACCGGCCAAGGAAGGCACCATTTCTCTAGTGAGCAACCGTGACTTGCGCGGCCGACACTTGAGTGTTGCAACACTCTGATGATGGCAAAGGAAAGAACATGAACGAACTCAACCCGATCGTATTGAATCTGATTTATGCCACCTGCGGCTCCGTGCTGAGCCTAGTGATCAGCTGGATTGCCAGTGTGATCTTCCAGAATCGCATGGGCTTTCGCCTGAAAGATGCCTTGGCCAGCGGCAACTTGGCTGTCGGACTGGTCATGCTCGGCATTTTTGTTGGCAATGGCATAGGCATGGGCATCATCATCGGCCTGAGTCTGAATTGAGCTCAATGCGTGCGTAACAGCATACTGCTTTGCTCTGCATTGCTTCTCGCAACGCCGATCGCGTATGGAGATGCCCAGCTCCAGACCGCTATAGTGATCAGTCTGGCAGATACCGCTGCCCAAAAAGCTAAAGCTCAAACAGAAAAAGAACAGACCAGTAGCCCCGAAACAACGATCAAATCTGCAGCAGCTGACGGCTTTTTCAAACGAAACATGAGACGCCTGTTTACGCGATCAGAAAGCGCATCGGAGCAACCCTCGGAAGTCAGTACAGATTTTGAAAAGGATGCTGCTCCAGACAAACGCCAAAAGCAGCGCGACTCCGTCTCCGGGCGTAAAAAAATATCGAACACTTTCGATGATCATTTCCGCAAATACAGCAAGCACTACTTCGGCATAAACACCGACTGGCGCTGGTTCCAGGCCCAAGCCATGGTCGAATCAGAAATGAAGCCCATGACCCGCTCACACGCCGGCGCCATGGGCCTGATGCAGATCATGCCGCGAACATTCCAAGAAATTCGGTCGCGCAATCCGCACTTGAACGACCCGTTCGATCCCGGCTTCAGCATCGCCGCCGGCATTTACTACAATCGCCAGCTTTACGATGCCTGGTCTGGCATCGACAACGCCAACGACCGTCGACGCTTCATGTTCGCCAGCTACAATGCCGGCTTGGGCAATGTTCAACGCGCGGCCAAGCGCGCCGGCAACCCGGACAGCTACTCAGTACTTGAACCTGAACTGTCAGCCGGACCCAGACACTACCTGGTCAAGATCGAGCGTGAACGCAAGAAGCTCAGTGACTGAGCTCACTTCTTTGGCGACACCCACATGCTGATCACCGCCTGAAACACCGGCGTGCCTTCCGTATCGCTGACCATGACCTTGACCGGATACTCACCGGCCACAGACCAGTCCGGCACCGACACCGGCGTCGCTACTGCCACCAGATCGGTGGTCGCCTTCTTCAGATACTCCACCGTCATGCCCTTGGGAATCCAGCGATGCGTTGACGGCACGGTAACTTCGGTCATGGTGCCGCCCGCCAGCTCGGCCATATTGCACATGGCAATGGCATGCACCGTGCCCAAGTGATTCAAAACACCGCGACGCTTGGCGATACGCACTTCGCAATACTCCGGACGCAGCGCCTCGAAGACCGGGCTGATGCTGCCGAAATACGGTGCCTTCACGCACAACAGGCGCGAAAATGCCCATTTGCCGCCCGGCTTGTTGGCAAAGCCTTTCCAGAGGTTCAAGGTACTCGTCATTATGTGCTCCCCAAGCTGATAACGGCGCGTGACAAACACGCCATAAATAGAACATTATTCTAGAATAATATTTCAGTCAAGATGCCGACTCATGAATGATCTTTCCAGCCCCGGCCTGCCCGCAGCCGATCTGTTTGACCGTGTCGAGCCCGGCGCCCGCAAGCAGAGCAAGCGCCAGATCCTGCGCAGCGCCCTCGCCTGCTTCGATGAATTCGGCGTCGATGCCACACCCATCGACACGATTCGCGAACGCGCCGACAGCAGCATCGGTTCCATTTATCATCATTTCGGCAACAAGGACGGCCTGATCGCCGCTCTCTACCTCGCCGCGCTGGATGACCAGCTGGCGCTCATGCTGCCAGCCATGAACGCGGCCGCGACGCCGAAAGCGGCGATCGAGGCGCTGGAGAACGGCGGCCCCATCGACTGGGCCTTCGCCGAATCCCTCGCCTTCGGCTCGCTGCTGCTGGAAGGCACTCCCGTGCGGCTTTCTGGGCAGGACTGCCGCCGTGGAACGTTTTCCCACCGGCATGCTGTTCTCTACGACGAAACAAATCGCGAGCGCTACACGCCCCTCCAACACGTCGCTCAAAAACAGGGACGCTTTAACGTCTACAATTCGCTTTTGAGCGAGACGGCTGTCCTTGGCTTTGATTACGGCTACTCGCTGCTCGCCAGCAACATGCTCATCTGCTGGGAGGCGCAGTTTGGCGATTTCGTCAATGGCGCCCAGGTCATCCTCGATCAGTTCATCGCTTCCGCGGAAAGCAAGTGGCAGCGCCCAAGCCAC
>CALEYY010000195.1 GCA_937928295.1 uncultured Moraxellaceae bacterium | reverse complement strand
AGTGCACCAAAGCTCAGCGCACCGGATTCGGCATAGAGCAGCGCCATCCCGAACAACATAAACGCCGACGCGGCGGCCGATAGCACGAGGTACTTGATACCGCCTTCCAGCGAGCGCTTGTTGCGGAAGGTGTAAGCCACCAGACCGTAGACTGGAATCGACAGCAGCTCCAGACCAATGAACAGCGACGCCAGATGACGCGACATGATGAGCACAATTGCACCCAGCGCCGACAACACCAGCAGCAGATACATCTCTTCCTTGTTGCCGTCATAGCCCTTTAGATAGGCATGCATCAGCGTGCTGCAGGCCAGCGTGGCAAACAGCACTAGGCCGATAAAGAAGCTGGCGTGGCCATCCATTTGCAGCAGCGGTGTGATCAGCTGCGGCCCTACGGCGTGGGCGAACGGCACCGAGAACAGCGCCAGATTCAAGCCGATGACGGTCATCGTGGCATTGAGGTCATGCTGACGACGAATGGCGATGGACAACATCACCAGAATGGCCGTGGCACCTGTGATGAGCAGGGGCAGCATCGCGAAAATCATTTGAGTATTGATCGTCATGGCGGATTACAAGGCCGGTTGCACAGGCAGCGACGCCTGTGAGAACAAGAAATGAAGGTTCTGCATGCTCACCACCGAGGTATCAAACACGGCCTGCGGGTACAGACCGAGCCAGAGCAAGGTGATGATCAGGCTGAGCATGATGAGCTTCTCGCGACCATTCAGGTCGGCCAGCGCGTGCTCCGACTGCGCCGGGCCGTAGAACGCCTTCTGCATCATCAGCAAGCCGTAGATGGCGGCGAGAATCAGGCCACCAGCCGTGAGCACGGCCACCGTGGTGTTGACCTTGAAGCTGCCGAGCAGAATCATGATTTCGCCAACGAAGTTGCCCATGCCCGGCAAGCCCAGCGAGGCGGCAGCGAAGAACAGCATGATCGGCGGCAGGAAGCGCATGCGCGACCAGAGCCCGCCCATCTCGCGCAAGTCGCGGGTATGCAGACGCTCGTAAAGTTCACCGCAGAGAATGAACAGCGCACCGGCCGAGATGCCGTGCGCCAGCATCTGCACGACCACGCCCTGCAACGACACCATGTTGCCGGAGTAGATGCCGACCAGCACGAAGCCCATGTGCGAGACCGAGGTATAGGCCACGAGGCGCTTGATGTCGGTCTGCGCGCAAGCCAGCACGGCACCGTAGAAGATGCCGAACACACCCAGCCACATGGCGATCGGCGCGAACTCGATCGACGCGTTCGGGAACAGCGGCACGCCGAAACGCAGCAGGCCGTAGCCGGCGGTCTTCAGCAGCACGCCGGCCAAGTCCACAGAACCGGCAGTCGGTGCCTGCGCGTGGGCATCCGGCAGCCAGGAGTGGAACGGCACCACCGGCAGCTTCACCGCAAAAGCGATGAAGAAACCGAGCATGATCACCATTTCAACGGCGGGGGCCATGCTGGTAGCCAGCAGATCGTCGTAGTCGAAGGTCAGCACACCCGTGCTCTGCGCATGCACCAGCACCAAGCCGATGATGGCGAGCAGCAGCAGCAGACCGCTGGCCTGGGTGTAGATGAAGAACTTGGTGGCGGCGCTGATGCGGCTGCGACCGTTGGCTCCCTTGTGACCCCAGAGGGCGATCAGGAAGAACATCGGCACCAGCA
>CALEYY010000194.1 GCA_937928295.1 uncultured Moraxellaceae bacterium | reverse complement strand
ATATGGTGCCGGCAAGAGGAGTCGAACCCCCGACCTTCGCATTACGAATGCGCTGCTCTACCAACTGAGCTATGCCGGCAGCACCGCAGACTGGCGTCTGCGTGGGCGGCGATGATAACGAGCCGATCCGGCACTGACAAGCGTCCGCTGATGCTTTGCCCGACGCAAAAAAATCTTGCAGCGGCCCTAGCGAAAACGCGGTTTCATTCCTAGGCTTTCGACAGAGCAAGACGCTCTGCGCAATGCCATACCGGCACTGCACCTTGGCAAGGAGGCCATCACATGAATTCTGTACCTCTCGCAGCACAAAAAGGCTTCAGCTTGATTGAGCTGATGATCGTCGTGGCCATCGTCGGCGTGTTGTCGGCGGTGGCTATCCCGCAATATCAAAACTATGTGATGCGCGCCAAATGGTCGGTGAACCTGAGCCAGATCGAGCCGCTGAAGCTGGCCATTTCCGAATGTCTGCTGGAGAACGGCATGACCAGCACCGCTTGCGACAGCACAGCAGAAATCCAGACCACACTGCCACAACCTAAGTATGTCGGCAGCAATGGCGTCACGCTAAGCAGTAGCAGCACGACGCTCACCGTGGCCATGATCGGCAATAGCGAGGCCGGCGGCTGCAAGATCGAAATGCAGGTCGATACCAATTCGGGCGATGCAATCTGGACTGGAAAGACCGTTGCTAATGGCACAGCGACTGCCTGTACTAAACAGCAAACTGGTCTCTCTACTTAAGGCCATCGCCATGAACCTGATCTTGTCGGAAGGCTTGGTCTTGCCCAGACAAGATCAGGAAGTGGTGCCGTGGGTCACATCGCTGCTGCAACGCGCGCAACAGCTCGGTGCATCTGACCTGCATATCGATCCGCAAGCGCAAGGTGCCTGCCTGCGCTTGCGCATCAACGGCCTGCTGCAAGACTGGCTGGATGTGCCGGCTGCATGGCAGCCGCGTCTGGTGTCGCGCCTAAAGGTCATGGCACAAATGGATCTCGCTGAAAAACGCCTGCCGCAAGATGGACGGCTGGTGGATGGCGGCCAGGGCCTGAGCCACATCCGTGTCGCCAGCCTGCCCACGCTGCATGGCGAAAAGCTCTGCCTGCGCCTAGCTGATTCGGGGCAGATGCCAACTCTGGCAGCACTGGCGCTGCCTGATTCGACGCAAGCAGCACTCCTGTGCAGCCTCGCGCGCCCGGAAGGTCTTGTTTTGATCACCGGCCCGACCGGTGCCGGCAAGACCACGACGCTCTATGCCTGTTTGCAGTATCTCAATGCGCGTCATCGCCATATCGCCACCGTCGAAGATCCTGTCGAGCGGCTGCTGCCCGGCATCAATCAAACACCGATACAGCCGCGCATCGGCCTAGGCTTTGCGCAAGTGCTGAAAGCGCTGCTCAGGCAAGATCCCGATGTGCTCATGGTCGGTGAAATTCGTGATCGCGAGACTGCAGAAATGGCCATACAAGCCGCCGAGACCGGCCATCTTGTGCTGTCCACGCTGCATTCGGGCTCTGCTACCGAGGCACTGACACGGCTGCGTCACCTCGGCTTGCCCGGCTATTTGCTCGCCGATTGCTTGCGGCTGGTGGTCACACAGCGTCTCATCCGCCGCTTGTGCCCACATTGCAAACAGGCCGATGCAGGCGGCTTTGTCGCCAGTCATGGCTGCGTCTATTGCCAGCAAGGTCATCATCAGCGCCTGGGTCTGTTCGAGCACCTGGAGATGTCGCCGGCGCTTGCTCAGCTCTGTACTCAGGGCGCAGATCGGCAGTCACTACAAGCTTGTGCGACACAGGCCGGATGGCCGACCTTGCGCGGCAGCGCAGAGGCATTGTGGCAGCAAGGTGAGGTCAGCCGTAGCGAACTGCTGCGCGTGCTGGGCGATGAGTAAGGTCGTTGCAAAGCCGGCGACGGCGATCCAGCAGCAACGCTGGCTGCAACAGCTGGCTACCTTGCTAAAGGCCGGGATTGCCCTGCACCCGGCGCTTGAGCTGCTGAATCTCCAGCAGCCGCCCGCGCAGCAGCGCTACTGGCAGCCCGTCATCACCGGCATTGAGCAAGGCCAGAGCCTGTCTTCCGTGCTGGCGCAACAAAGCGGCTTCCGCTCCGGTGATATACAACTCATCGCCGTCGCCGAACGCTCCGGCCAGCTCGATGTGCAACTGGAGCGACTGGCCCATGCGCAAGCACGGCGGCTGGCGCTGCAACAGCAGATGCGCAGTGCCATGCGCTATCCCTTGTTCGTGCTGATCGGTGCGCTCGCGGTCACCGTATTTCTGCTCTGGCGCGTGGTGCCCGGCTTTGCTGATCTGTATCGCAGCTTCGGGGCCGAACTGCCCTGGCTGACGCAGCAGATCATGGCGCTGAGCCGGCAGGTGCAATGGCTGGGCCTGCCGTGCCTGCTCATCTTGAGCTGCCTATTTTTTCTGGCGCGACAGCAATGGCGAACGAGCCCGGCCTTCCGCCGCCGTCAATTCCAGATACTCTGGCGCTTGCCGCTCATTGGCGCGATGACACAGGCGCACTGGCTCGGGCTCTGGCATCGCACGCTCTATGAAACCTTGCGTGCCGGCCTGCCCCTGCTCGATGCCCTGCGCGAGACCGCCGAGCTGGTCAAGGAGTCGCCGCTGGCGCCGGCGCAATCAGACATTACTGATGCCGTCGCGCAGGGTCAGCGTTTGTCTGAAAGCATCGTGAAATGGCCGACTTACCCGGCACTGAGCACGCAGATGATCGCGATTGGCGAGGAATCCGGTATGCTCGTGAACCTGCTTGACGAGCTTGCCCGGCAATTTGAAGCCGAGCTCGAAAGCCGCTGCGCGCTGCTGCTGAAATTGCTTGAACCCACGCTCATGGCCTGCCTTGGCGTGCTCGTGGGCACCATTGTCATGGCGCTGTATTTGCCGCTGTTTGAATTAGGAAATGCGATCTGATGGATAACTCGCTGCTCATCGCGCTTACTGCCTTGCTCGGGCTGGTCGTCGGCAGTTTTGCCAATGTCGTAATTTATCGGCTGCCACGCATCATCGAGCAGGAGTGGAAGGCCGAGCTGGATGCCTATCTCGAAGAGCAGGGCATCACGCCGCCGCCGGCAACGACAGCCGCGGCGGCGACTGAATCCGAGGCCGAAGCCAAGCCCGAATCCAAGCGACAGTCACTGCCGCTCTCGCTAAGCCTGCCGCGCTCGCACTGCCCACACTGCCAAACGCCGATTCGCTATCGTGACCTGATTCCGGTGCTGAGCTGGCTGTTTCGGCGCGGCCGTTGCGCGCACTGCCATGGCAGCATCAGCGTGCGCTATCCCGTCGTTGAGCTGATCAGCGCCGCACTCGCAGTCATCGCTTGGCAGCAAGTTGAAGCCCTTTTGCTGGCGCTAGCCATTTACGGCTTCTCCATGACACTCGTGGTTGGCGCTCTCATCGACTGGGACAGCAAATGGCTGCCCGATCGCATCACCCTGCCGCTGATGTGGAGTGGCCTGTTTCTGGCCAGCATCGGCCAGAATCCGTTGGGACTGAGCCTGAGCCATGCGCTCTGGGGCGCAATGGCCGGCTATCTGACCTTCTGGCTAATGGCGACAGTATTTCGCCTGGTCACCGGGCGCGATGGCCTCGGCGGCGGCGACACCAAACTGCTGGCGGCGCTCGGCGCATGGCTGGGCGGCCTCGTGCTGCCGCAACTACTGCTGATGTCGTCGCTGCTGGGCCTTGGCATCGCGCTGTGGTTTCGTCTGCGCCACGGCAAACAAGGCGAGTTCCCCTTTGGTCCGGCCTTGGCCGCATCGGGCCTGATCCTTTTCTGGCACCCGCTGCCGCTTTAAGTTCGGAATTGATATGGCAACTTGGATACTTGGCGTTACCGGCGGCATCGGATCTGGCAAAACCGCCGCCACAGACTATCTGCAAAAATTGGGCGTGACCGTGGTCGATGCCGATGTGGTCGCCCGCGAAGTCGTGGCACCCGGCACGCCGGCGCTGGCCGCCATCGCCGCACACTTCGGCCCGGAGGCCATTCTTCGTGATGGCGATCAGGCCGGGCAGCTGAATCGCCCCTGGATGCGCCAATGTGTCTTTTCTGACCCGAACCAGCGCCTGGCGCTGGAGGCCATCACCCACCCCGCCATTCGCGAAGCGCTGGCACAGCAACTCATGGCCGCACCCTCGGCTTATGCTGTGCTGGCATCACCTCTGCTCTGGGAAAGCGGCCAGGTCAACTTCGTGCAACGCACCTTGCTGATTGATGTCAGCGAGGCCACGCAAGTGCAACGCGCCAGCGGCCGTGACGGCGTATCGCCGGCACAAATCGAGGCCATCATGAAAGCGCAGTGGTCACGCGCGCAGCGCCTGGCACGCGCCGACGATGTGGTCAGCAACGAGGGCAGCCTGGCCGAGCTTTACGCTCAGCTCGATTCCCTGCATGAACAGTATCTGGAGTTGGCAGCACAATGAGCAACACCGCACAAGACAGCAACATCACCCGCGTGGTGAACTGCCCGAGCTGCCGGAAACCGGTGGTCTGGGGGCCGGCCTCGATCTTCAAGCCCTTCTGCAGTGATCGCTGCCGCTTACTTGATCTGGGCGCCTGGGCCTCGGAAAAGTACGCTATTCCTGCGACCTCGCCACCCGACTTGAACGAGTTTGACCAAGACTAAACGCCGCCATTAAAAATCGAGCGTTAAAACTGGCTAATGCCGGCCACGCCTTGGCCACCCAGACTGCGCGCCATGCTGACCTCAGTGACGGCAACACCGCCCAAGGCGTAAACCGGCATCGGCACCTTCGCCAGCCATTGTGCCCATTGCGCCCAGCCCAAAGGCGCAGCATCAGGATGTGACGGCGTCATCAATACTGGCGACAACCAAGCGCTATCCACGCCCGCTGCCAGCGCAGCGGCAAGCTCGGCCTCGTCATGAGCCGCAGCCGACATTAGCTGACCGGCACGACTACGCAGTGACGCCGCCGTCTGGCCATCCGCCACCAGCTGCCGAACCTGTTGATGATTCAAATGAAAACCATCCGC
>CALEYY010000193.1 GCA_937928295.1 uncultured Moraxellaceae bacterium | reverse complement strand
CGGCCCCACCGTGAAAGAGCCCGAGCGCATCAAGATCAATGACTGGATTCGCGAGAAAGCACCGGTGGATGGCGTCGTCGACTTCGCGGCCGTGCTGGCATTGCCCGGTCTGCCGGCCATTCCAAACATCGCGCTGTACTTCCCCGACCTGCTGCACCCGAATCCTGTGGGCTTCCGGCAGATGGGCGATGCCATCGACATCGACACGCTGCAGAGCAAGTGTGACTTGTGAGAATAGGTCCCGCGCTGACTCCACCATGAGCTTGCTGATACGACATGTGTAGCGGCATCGAATACAAAGGCCGGATGCATCTGTGGCAGGACAGCGACGTGCGCCTGCCCGTGCAGATGCGCGATGGCAGTGTCAGCTGGGTGAAATGGGGAGAGCGCCACGGCATCCAGAGCCCGTTCTTCCAAGGCCCGTGCGCACGACTGGAGTCCGTGAAGGAGCGCAAATGGGCGCGCTTCCACCCCAGAGCCGTGAAAATTCCGATGGATCGCTACATGGAGCGGGACATCCGCTCAAAGCCGTATTGGGTCAAGGTCAGCGAGGGCAGCGTCTTGCAAGGCCTGTTGGCCACCTGGGGCGATGAGCAGCGCGTGTATGTAGTCACTATCGAGACCCCGCCCGAGTTTCAGCATGTTCAGCCGCGATGGCCTCGGGTTTTGACTGGAGTGGCGTCCCCACAGGGATTCGAACCCCGGTTACCGGCTTGAAAAGCCGGCGTCCTAGGCCGCTAGACGATAGGGACGAATGACCGGCGCGATGGTAGCAGCGGGTGCCCTGCTGTCAAGCCGACGCCGCCTGCAATCTGTTCAGTAGCTCAGCGCCGGACAACGACCGACGCCCCACGCCAATCTGCTCCGCGTCCCGAATCAACGCTACCAGGCAGGCATTCACCGGCGCTGTAGCGCCCAGCTCCGCTGCCAGCTGCACGACCTCGCCCTGAATCCAGTCCACCTCGGTGCGCCGCCCGGCCTCCAGGTCTTCCCACATCGACGATCGTGCCAGCGGGTCCATGGCCAGCATGCGCTGCGCCAGACGCTGAAACAGCCAGTCCGGCACCGTCAGCAGGCGCGCCAGCCAGCGTGGCGGCAAGGCCGTTAGCTGCATAGGCTGGATGCCGGCCTGGGCATACAAGGCCAGTGCCTCGCGCTGCGCCAGCGACAGGCAGCGGCGATAGTCACGCTGACTCAGCTCCGCCTTCAGCGGTAAGCCCGACAAGGCATTGATGGCGTTATTCAGATTCAGCAGCAGCTTGCCCCAGAGCACCGCGCGCATGTCGGCTTGCAGACTGAGTGGCAGTCCGGCGCGTGCAAACAGCTCGGCACAGCCTGCCAGACCGTCATCAGCTGCCACATCCAGCACGCCGGCAGAGCCTTGGTGGAAGCGCCCGTCGCCGCAATTCAGCACATTGAAAGGCACCATACCGGCCAGTACCGTCTGCGCCGGCATGGCGGCGCGCAACACCTCGGCATTACGCACACCATTCTGAAAGCTGATCACCAGCGCACCCGGCCGCAAATGTGCGGCCAGCTCGACAGCCGCCGATGCCGTGGCTGCCGACTTCACCGTCACCAGCACCACATCGCAATCGGCCAGCGCCGCCACCGTGGTCGAGAAATCCAGTGCAGAGACTGCCAGCTGCTGATCCCGCCCCAGATAGTCCGTCAGCCGCAAGCCCTGCGTTTGCAGCATCTTCGCCATGCTCGGGCGGCCGACATAAACCACTGAAGCGCCTGCCGCCTGCAAGCAGCCGCCAAGATACATGCCGATGCTGCCGGCGCCGAACACACCTATTCTTTGCATTGCCCCGCCCTCTGCTAAACTCGCCGACAATAGCGCGTCTGTCGCAAGGGCAACAGCGCATCAAGACAGGATGACAGCGACATGCAACGACAAATTCTGGTTACCGGCGGCAACAGTGGCATCGGCCTCGAAATGGTTCGGGCCTTCATTGCACTCGGGCACGAAGTCATGATCGCCGCACGCGACCTGGGCAAGACCCTGGGCGTGATTCAGGCCTTGAAACTGGAGGCACCGGGTGCCCGTCTGCACGCAGTGAAGCTTGATCTCGCCGATTTCACCAGCATCGACGCCGCCGCGCGCGACATTCTCAACACGCTGACCCAGCTTGATACCGTCATGGTCAATGCCGGCAGCTACACGAAAGGTCTGCGCAGTCAGGCCAACGGGCTGGAAAGCATGATCGGCAGCATGCACTTCGGCCACTTTCGCCTGATGCAGCATCTGCTGCCCCAGCTCAAGGTTGCCCCGGAAGCACGTGTGGTGGTGACCTCCTCGGTCATGCACTGGATTGGCGGCATTGATGAAACGGCCTTTACCGACTACAGCCGTTACAGCTCCGATGCCGGCGCCTATGGTTCGGCCAAGCTGGCCAATCTGATCTATGCCCGAGAACTCGCGCGACGTGTGAAGGACAGCAATATCCGCGTCAATGCCTTCCATCCGGGCGGCGTGGCAACAGGCATCTGGCGCGAAATGCCGGGCCCGATTCAGTCAGTGGTGGATAAAGTGCTGATTACCCCGGCCAAGGGTGCGGATACCGCGATCTGGCTGGCCACCAGCGACGCCGCGAAAAGCCATCAGGGTGGCTATTTCGTGCGCCGCAAGCTTCGTTTCAGCTCGCCATCCAGCCGTAGCGAGGCCGTGGCTGCCAAGCTGTGGGATGCCAGCGAGCGCATCGCCGGACTTTAAACAGCTCGCGAAAATCAGCCCGCGAGCGCTTTCTCGATGTCCTTCACCAGGTCTTCGGGCTTGGTGGTCGGCGCATAGCGATCCAGCACGCGGCCATCGCGCGAAACCAGAAACTTGGTGAAGTTCCACTTGATCTTCTGGCTGCCCAGCAGACCCGGAGCCTCGGCGGCCAGATGCTGGAACAGCGGGTGTGCGCCCGGACCGTTGACGTCGATCTTGGCAAACATCGGGAAGCTGACACCGTAGTTCAGCGAGCAGAAAGAAGAGATTTCGGCCTCATTGCCCGGATCCTGGTTGAGGAACTGATTGCAGGGAAAGCCGAGCACGGCAAAACCCTGATCCTTGTACTTCTCGTAGATCGCTTCCAGACCGGTGAATTGCGGCGTGAAGCCGCACTTGCTGGCGGTATTCACAATCAGCAGCACCTGACCTTTGTAGTCGGCAATCGGGCTGACTTCACCGGTGATGCGCGTGGCTTGGTATTCGTAGATATTGCTCATATTCATTCTCTGTTGAAATTCGCTTTTGAAAGCAGTCTCAGCGCGCCGATTTCGGCAGCAGCCTGAGCGATGCGGAATTTATGCAGTAACGCAAACCCGTGGGCTTGGGGCCGTCCGGAAAAACATGGCCCAGATGCGACTGACAGTGTCGGCACGTCACTTCCGTACGAATCATGCCATGACTGATGTCTCTATGCTCATTTACGGCTTCGGCGGCCATCGGCGCGTAAAAGCTTGGCCAGCCCGAGCCTGAGTCATACTTCGTGTCCGCGTCGAACAAAGGCTGGCCACAGGCGCGGCAGCTGTACACACCATCATCCTGGCAATTCCAGTATTCACCGGTGAATGCACGCTCGGTACCTTTCTGGCGGCAGATGTAAAACTCGTCGGGACTGAGCTTCTGTTGCCATTCGGCATCGGTTTTCGGCAAAGGCGCAGCAGGCTTGTCTGTCATCGGTCATGTCCTCTTCGTGCGCTCAGGCTAACAACACCGCATGACAGTCACAAGTCGGCAGCGCAATCCGCCTCCGCTTTCCGTTACACTTGGGCGCTTCCCCACAGGCCCTTGTGCAGGCCAGACCTGCGTTGAGACGATCATGGAAATTGCCAAATCCGACAAGTTGAAAGATGTTTGCTACGACATTCGCGGGCCGGTGCTGAAAGCCGCCAATGCGATGGAGGAGCAAGGTCACCGCATCATCAAGCTCAACATCGGCAACCCGGCGCCCTTCGGCTTCGAGGCACCGCAGGAAATTCTGTCGGATGTCATCAGCAACCTGCCGAATGCCGTGGGTTATTGCGATTCCAAGGGTCTGTTCGCGGCGCGCAAGGCCATCGTGCATTACTACCAGACCAAGGGTCTGCTCAATGTGGACGTCAATGACATCTACATCGGCAACGGCGTGTCCGAACTGATCGTCATGGCCATGCAGGCCCTGCTCAACAATGGCGACGAAATGCTGGTGCCGGCACCGGACTACCCGCTGTGGACGGCTGCCGTGACCTTGTCGGGCGGCACGCCGGTGCATTATCTCTGCGACGAAGATCAGGGCTGGTTCCCCGATCTGGCCGACATCGAGCGCAAGATCACGCCGAACACGCGCGGCATCGTGGTCATCAACCCGAACAACCCGACCGGCACGCTGTACCCCGAGAGCGTGCTCAAGGAGATCGTCGAGATCGCGCGGCAGCACCAATTGATCGTCTTCGCCGACGAGATCTACGACAAGACGCTGTACGACGGCCACACCCACACCAGCATCGCCAGCCTGGCCGACGACGTGCTGTTCGTCACCTTCAACGGC
>CALEYY010000192.1 GCA_937928295.1 uncultured Moraxellaceae bacterium | reverse complement strand
TGGCACGAGGTGACACCTTGCTGACCATCACCGCCGTGCCCGCAGCGGGCCAGTGCCTGACGGACTTGCGCGCGGCCATCCTGAAATCGATCTATGCCCTGCGTGATGAGCTGGTGAGCGCGGATGAGCTGAAGCGCGTGATGGCCAATGTGCGGGCGCAGGCAATCTATGCCCGCGATGATCTGGACGATCAGGCCCAGCAGCTCGGCCAGCTCGATGCGCTGGGCCTGCCGCTGAACTGGGATGATGGCGTGCCGGCGAAGCTACAGGCGATCACGCCGAAGCAGCTGCGCGAGGTGGCGCGGCGTTATTTGCAGCCGGAGCGCTTGGCCACGCTGTATCTGCAACTGCCGGGAGCCGTTGATCAAAATGCTGCTGCGGCGGGTACTCAAGCTCAGGGAGTTTCGCCATGATGTTCGCTCGGCGTGTGAAGTCGTGGCTGCTCGCCGGCGTCGTGCTGACCGCTTTCAGTGTGTCGGCGCTGGCCGGTGGCGAACACAGCAGCTCGCCCGACGGCCCGCTGACGGCGCTGACAAAGCTGAGCAGCGCACCGGTTCTGGCGGAAGCCCAAGCCCGCCGTCTTGGTCTGGATATTCGTGTACAGCAATGGCTCACCCCCGAGGGCTTGCGCGTGCTGTACTGGCCCAACGACCAAATTCCGCTGCTCGATGCCCGTCTCATTTTCGATGCCGGTGCTGCCCGTGACGCAGACCTGCCGGGTTTGGCCTCGGCGGTATCCAGCCTGATGGACGAGGGCACGCAGCAGCTCACGGCGCAGCAGGTCGCGGAGCGTTTTGAGCGCGTCGGAGCGGAATTTTCGGCGGCGTCTTATCGCGACATGGCGCTGTTGCAATTGCGCACACTGAGCCAGCCCGAGTATCGCGATCAGGCGCTGGACATGCTCGCCGAAGTCGCCGCGCATCCGGCGTTTGAAGACGCCGCCTGGCAGCGTCTGCAGGAGTCTCTGCGCATCGGTCAGCGCCAGCGTCAGCAGTCGCCATCGGGCCGTGCCGGGCTGCAGTTCTTTCAGCAGCTTTATGGCGACCACCCGTATGCGAATCCGCCGGCCGGTCTGGCCAGCAGTGTGCAGCGCATCACGCCGGCTGATCTGAGGGCGTTCCATGCGCGCTATTACACCGTGCGCAATGCCGTGCTGGTGCTGGTCGGCGATATTGATCGCAAGACCGCCGAAACCATTGCGGCCAACTTCAGCCGGCGCTTGCCAGCGGGCGATGCCGCCCCAGCGCTGCCCGAGCCGGTGCCGCTGAAGAAAGCCAAGCTGCAGCATATCGAGATGCCATCGCAGCAGACCTTTGTGGTGTTGGGCGAGCTGGGCCTGAGCCGTAACGACCCGGATTATTTCCCCTTGCTGGTGGCCAACGAAATTCTCGGCGGCAGCGGTTTCGGCAGTCTGCTCACCCGCGAGCTGCGCGAGAAGCGCGGCCTGACCTACAGCGTCAGCAGCCAGTTCGTGCCCATGCGCGTGCCGGGGCCATTCCAGATCAGCTTCTCGACGCGCGCCGATCAGGCCGAGGCGGCGCTGAAGCTGACGCAGCAGCTGCTCGCCGATTTCGTGCGCACGGGGCCGGATGCTACCGCCGTCAACAACGCCATCGCCCAGCTCACGCAGGCGTTTCCACGCAGCCTGATGCGCAGTGATGCCGTGGCCAGCTATCTCGCCATGATGGGCTTTTACCAGCTGCCGGCGGATTATCTGTCTCGCTATGTAGAGCAGCTGGCGGCGGTGACACCGGTGCAGGTGCAGTCGGCCTTGCAGCGGCGCGTGCACCCGGATCGGCTGGTCATCATCACGGCGGGTCAAAAGGGAGCCAAGCCGTGACGCGGGCGA
Source organism: uncultured Moraxellaceae bacterium (assembly GCA_937928295.1). Taxonomy (GTDB): domain Bacteria; phylum Pseudomonadota; class Gammaproteobacteria; order Pseudomonadales; family Moraxellaceae; genus Perlucidibaca. The sequence continues at coordinate 10,576 of CALEYY010000192.1, read as the reverse complement.
AGTCGCCAGCAGCCAGCAAGGGCGGTCGCCGCGAGCTGCGCATCATTGGCGGGCGCTGGCGCAGTCGCAAGCTGCAGTTTCTGGACTTGCCTGGGCTGCGCCCCACGCCGGATCGCGTGCGTGAGACGCTGTTCAACTGGCTGCAGCTCGAGCTCGCCGGCGTGCATGTACTGGACCTGTTTGCCGGCAGTGGTGCTATGGGTTTCGAGGCGCTGTCTCGCGGTGCGGCCAGCCTCACGCTGCTGGAGCGCGATGCCCAGCAGGCGGCTTGTCTGCGCGAACAGGCGGTGAAGCTGGAGGCTGCGAATTGCCAAATCCTCAGCCTGGACTGCCAACGCTGGTTGCAGGATGCCCCGTTGCCATCCGGCGGTTATGGCCTGATTTTGCTCGACCCGCCGTTTCACCAGGATCTGCCGAACAAGATATTGCAACAACTGCACGCCAAGGGCTGGCTAGAGCAAACGCGCTGGGTGTATGTTGAGACCGAGCAGGGTCTGCCCGACCTGCAACTGCCCGACTGCCTTGCGCTGCATCGTCAGACCAAGGCAGGTCTGGTCAATGCCTATCTTTTCCGATGTGAGGTGTCAGCGCCTGCTGATGCCGTTGAGCCTGAACATGACACGCACTGAAGCAGACGCCTTTACGCCCGGTATCAATCGTAGCCCGTTCAAACCCGCTTGGTGGCTGCACAACGCACACCTGCAAACGCTTTATCCGTCGATGTTCCGCCGTGTCACGGCCCCGGCGCGAGTGCGCGAACGGCTGGTCTTAAGAGACAGCGACTGGCTCTACCTAGACTGGCGTCTGCCGAAAGCTTGGATGGGCAGCGGCCAGCCGCTGGCGGTGATCGTGCATGGCCTCAGCGGCTGCAGCGGTTCGCATTATGTGGTCGGTTTGCAGCGTGCTTTGGAAGCGCTGGGCTGGGCCAGCGTGGCGATGAATTGCCGGGGCGCGACCGGCGAGCCCAACGACACCGTGAAGGCGTATCACGCCGGTGCTCACGATGATCTGGCGGATGTCATGGCGGCCGTCTACGAGCGTTACCCGGATGTACCGCTGGCACTGGTCGGCTACTCGCTGGGCGGCGCCATCTCTCTGAACTATCTGGCGCGCGAAGCCTGCCCGCCGAGCCTGTTTGCCGCCAGCGCGGTGTCCGTGCCCTTGCTACTTGGCGCTTGTGCCGACCGTCTCGATCAGGGTTTCTCACGCATCTATCGCAAGCACCTGCTGGGCTTGTTGCAGCAGTCCTGGGTGCGCAAGGCAGATCATCTCGCGGAACTGGGCGACGAAGAAATGGCCTCGCATATTCGCGAGTTGCTGGCGCAAGGCCCGTTCACCTCGTTCCGCACTTTCGATGATGTGCTGGTGGCCGGCCTGCATGGCTTTGCCAGCGGCGAGGACTATTACACGCGCTGCAGCCCGCGCCAGAATCTGGCCGACATCAAGGTGCCGACCTTGCTGCTGCAAGCGGCCGATGATCCATTCCTGACCCCGGAGTGCTTTCCGACTGCGCGTGAGCTGTCGCCGGCGGTGCATCTGGAGATCGCGCCCTGCGGCGGCCATGTCGGCTTTGTGGAGGCGGGCGAGCACTGGCGTGAGCCGCGCTACTATTTAGAGCGCCGTATCCCGGAGTTCCTGTTGCATCTGGCGGCACAGTTTGAGAAGCCCAGAGTGCTCGCCCCACGCGCTCAGGGTGAGCAGGTGTCGCGTTTACGCGCTGGTGCTGCCGCTGGGGTTGTCAACGCGTAAGGCTTGCCCGTAGCGCGCCTTCAGCTCGGGTAGCCCGGCCTGCGCTTCACCGCGCAGATACGGCCCTTCCAAGCAAATGACCTGATAAATACCCTGACGCAACATGTCTTGCGTCAGCGGTTCCTGAAAGTCGAAAAAGCCCGTGGTGCTGAGAAAGTTGACCCAGCTGGTGGCAATGATCCAGAGGTTCACCAGCAGCGCGCTGATGTCGTCTTCCGTGGCCTCCAGCAGGCCCGACCCAATCTGCAGCACATAAAGCATGCGCACATTGTTGAACATGCGCGTGGCGAACTCACGGTAGTGCGCGCGCAGCTCGGCGTTGTCGGTGATCAGGTGCGTCATGTCGCGATGCAGGAAGCGATAGCGCCACAGGCAGTCCAGGATGTGCTCGAACAGCAGCACCTTGTCGGCCTGCGTCAGCGGACGGTCGCTGGGCAGGTGCAGCGTGGACTGCATCTGGTCGGCATATTGCTGGAACAGCTCGAAGATAATCGCGTCTTTATTGGGGAAGTGGTAATACAGATTGCCGGGGCTCATGCCCAGCGCGGCCGCCAAGTGGTTGGTGGTAATCAGGCGTTCGCCCTGTTCATTGAACAGCTCGAGGCTTTTAATCAGGATGCGATCACGCGTCTTCACGGGGTTGGAATGTCCTGATGGCTGTAGCGGCTGAATTGACAGCCTAGAGTAAATGCTCTAAAAACGCGGCACAAGGTGTTTGCCCTCTTGGCAGCACAGGAATTTCGTTTCGAGGTCATTATGGTTGCCCATCTCGCTCAACTCGCCGCATCGAACCCGCAAGTCGCTGATATGCAGCGTATTTTCCAGTCCCAGCGGTCGGCGTATGGCCTGCGCCCGATGCCCTCCGCCGCCGAGCGCATTGCTCATCTGACGCGTCTGCGTGCGGTCATCATCAAGTATCAAGACGATCTGGCCGATGCTGTCAGCCAGGATTTCGGTCATCGCTCGAAGGATGAAACCAAGATCGCCGAAGTGCTGACTTCGCTGGAAGCCGTGAAGTACGCCAGCAAGAACCTGACTGGCTGGATGAAGCCGCAGAAGCGTCATCCCGGCATTCTGGCAACCCCGGCGAAGGCCCGTGTGGTGCCGCAGCCGCTGGGTCTGGTCGGTGTTGTGGTGCCGTGGAACTACCCGATTTTTCTGGCCATCGGCCCGCTGGTCGGCGCGCTCAGCGCCGGCAATCGCGTCATGATCAAGACTTCCAGCTTCACGCCGCGCTTGGGCGAGACGCTGAAGCGCATGCTGGCCGAGGCCTTCACCGAAGACACCGTGGCCGTCATCACCGGTCGCGGCGAAGTCTCGGAAGCGTTCAGTCACATGGCGTTTGACCAGATCACCTTCACCGGCTCGACCAATGTGGGCCGTACCATCATGCAGAATGCCGCCGCCAACCTGACGCCGGTACTGCTGGAGCTGGGCGGCAAGTCGCCGGCCATCGTGCACGAGTCCTACCCGATGGCCGATGCCGCTGAGCGCATTGCCTTCGGCAAGTGCTGGAACGCCGGCCAGACCTGCGTGGCGCCGGACTATGTGCTGATGCCGCGCGGCAAGACCGACGAATTCGTCATCGCCTTCACCGCTCAGGTCAGCAAGATGTACCCGACGCTAGTGACCAACGCCGACTACACCAGCATCGTCAACGACAAGCAGTACACGCGCATCCAGAGCTATCTCGACGATGCCCGTGCGCAAGGTGCCCGCGTGATCGAGATCAATCCGGCCAACGAGCGCTTCATCGATACTCGCAAGATCCCGCCGACGCTGGTCATTGGCGCCACGCCCGACATGCTGATCATGCAGAACGAAATCTTCGGGCCGATCCTGCCGATCATCGAGCGTGAATCGCTGTCGCAGGCGCTGGAATTCGTCAACGCGCGTCCGCGTCCGCTGGCGCTGTACTACTTCGACAACGACACTGCGCGTGCCGATTATGTGGTCACCCACACGCATTCCGGCGCGACCGGCATCAACGATGTGGTCACGCATGTGGGTGTTGATGATCTGCCATTTGGTGGTGTTGGTCCGTCTGGCATGGGTCGCTATCACGCCTACGAAGGTTTCCAGACCTACTCGAACATGAAGGCCGTGCTCGAACGCTCCAGCATCTACTCCGTGCGCTACATCCTGCCGCCGTTTGGTCGCGTGGCTCACGGCTTGATTCAGAAGTTGTTTTTGAGCAAGTAAGCTGCAAGTTGCCGTCGGGCCTCGGCCTGACGATGGTTTCAATCGCTGTTCCGAAAACTGTCCCGACAACAACAAAAACAGGGGTAGAAGCATGCAAGAAATGTCGCTTCAGGCGACGGCGCTCAGCCGTCGTAACTTCATCAAAACCGGTGCGATGGGCAGCATGCTGCTCGCCACCGGCTCGGCGGCCGCGTTGCTCACCGGCTGTGCACAAGCGCAGCCAGCCACCGGCTATGTCTTTTTGCGCGATGCCGAAATTACGGTATTGCGGGCTGTTATCCCCTCGGTGCTGGCGGGTGCGTTGCCGGAAGGCAAGGCTCAGGCATTGGCGCTGAACAACGCGCTGAAATCGCTCGATGCCTTGCTGGCCAACAGCAGCATTGCTGTCGGTGACCAGATCCATCAGCTCTTCGCACTGCTGAGCATGGCACCCACACGCATTGCCATGGCCGGCGTCTGGTCGGACTGGCCAGATGCCAGCCGTGCCGATATCGACGCCTTCCTCATGCGCTGGCGCGACAGCCGTCTCGACTTGTTGCGCGGGGCCTATCTCGGCCTTAGCAAAATCATCAATGTGGCCTGGTACCTGTTGCCGGAAAGCTATGCCGCCGTGGGCTACAGCGCCCCCGTGCGCACGATTTGAGGAGTGTTGAGATGGCGATTGAAGTAGGTTCGATTCCCGATCCGATCCGTGCCGGCATTGCCGGTGGCTGGCAGGTATTTCATGCCGGTGAACTGACAGAAAATACCGTGGTGGAATGCGATGTGGTCATCGTCGGCACCGGTGCCGGTGGTGGCACGGCGGCAGAAATTCTGACCCAGGCTGGCCTGAAAGTGGTCATGCTCGAGGAGGGCCCGCTGCGCTCCAGCAATGATTTCAAGATGCGCGAAGTCGAAGCCTTCCGCGATCTTTATCAGGAAGGTGCGGCGCGCACCACCGGTGATGGCAGTATCACCGTGCTGCAGGGCCGATCCGTGGGTGGCAGCACCACGGTGAACTGGACATCCAGCTTCCGCACGCCGCCGCTGACCCTGAAACACTGGCGCGATGTGCATGGCGTGAAGGGCATTTCCGATGCCGAGATGGCACCGTGGTTCGACCGTGCCGAGAAGCGTCAGCAGGTGGGGCCGTGGACGGTGCCGCCGAACGAAAACAACGACATCATCCGCCAGGGCTGCGAGAAGCTGGGCTGGAGCTGGCACAGCATTCCGCGCAATGTCAGCGGCTGCTGGAACCTCGGCATGTGCGGCGTGGGCTGCCCGACCAATGCCAAGCAGTCCATGCTGGTGACCACGATTCCGTCAGCGCTGAATGCCGGGGCCACGCTTTATCATCGTGCCCGCGTGCGCGAGCTGATTCTGGACGGCGACAAGGTGCGCGGCGTGCTGGTCGATGGCATGCCGGAAGTCGGCTTGCAGCCCACCGGCAAGATTCTCATGGTGCGTGCACGGCATGTGGTGCTGGCGGGTGGGGCCATCAACACGCCGGCGATTCTGCTGCGCTCGAAAGCGCCGAACCCGCATGACCAGATTGGCGTGCGCACCATGATCCATCCGGTCAATGCCAGCTTTGCTCAGTTCGATCGCAAGGTCGAGGGCTGGGGCGGCGCGCCGCAGTCCGTGTACTCCGATCATTTCCAGTGGAAGGACGGCGCCACCGGCCCGATGGGCTTCAAGGTTGAAGTTATACCCATGCAGCCCGGCTTTGTGGCCGGAGTGCTTGGCAACCACGGCCTCGAGCACGCCCGCGACATGCAGGCGCTGGGGCATCTCAACGGCATGATTGCGCTGCTGCGTGATGGCTTCACGGACGATTCACCGGGTGGTCGCACTAGCATTCGCAAGGATGGCTCGGCTGTACTTGATTATGATGTGTCGGCCTCGGTGGCGGATGGCTTGCGTCGATCCTTCCTGACCATGGCGGAAATTCAGTTTGCGGCGGGTGCGCGCGCCGTGCGGCCGTTCCAGCTCGCCGGCGGCACCTTCACCACGATGGCGGCGGCGAAGACGGCCATCAACGGTTTTGTCATCGAGAAGTTTCGCACCGGTATCGCCACGGCGCATCTCATGGGTGGCTGTGCGATGGGTGAGGATGCCAAGACTTCAGTGGTGAACAGCCGTGGCGAGTTCCATGGCCTGGCCAATCTCAGCGTGCTTGATGGTTCGATTTTCCCGACCAGCATTGGCGCCAACCCGCAGTTGTCGATCTATGGCTTGATCGCGAAGCTGGCGACCGGGCTGGCTGAGCAGCTGTTGCCGACGGGTGCGCCCAAGCCTGCAGCGGTGACCAGCGTCGGTTAAGCCCTGGGAGCGGTCAGCCGCTCGAACTTGGCCTGCAGTTGCTCGCGACTTTCCTGATGATTGGGGTCGATGGGAATGCAGGCCACAGGGCAGAGGCTGACGCATTGCGGTTCATCAAAATGGCCCACGCACTCGGTGCAGAGTGCGGGGTCAATTTCGTAAATTTCTGGGCCCATGGAAATCGCCAGATTCGGGCAAGCCGGCTCACAGACATCGCAATTGATGCATTCATCGGTGATTAGCAAGGCCATGGGCGTGTCTCGGTTCAGCTGCTGCGCGGGCCGTGGCCGAGCTTTGTGGCAAAGGCCTCGGCCACGCAAGGTGCGACAAACTGACGCACATCGCCGCCGAGAATGGCGATTTCGCGCACCAGACTCGATGAAATGAACGACAGATGCTCGGACGGCGTGAGGAAGACGGTTTCGAAGTCGCGATTGAGCTGGCGGTTCATGTTGGCAAGCTGAAATTCGTACTCGAAGTCCGACACCGCGCGCAGGCCGCGCAGCACCACATTGGCGTCCATGTCGGTCACGAAAAACGACAGCAGCTTGTCAAAGCCGACCACGCGTACATTGGGCAGATGACCCAGCACTTGCTGCGCCAGCGCCACACGCTCTTCGGTGCTGAACAGCGGCTTTTTCTTGTCGCTGGCCGCCACCGCCAGAATCACTTCGCCAAACAGCTTCGAGGCACGCTCGACCAGATCGGCGTGGCCATTGGTGATGGGGTCGAAGGTGCCGGGATAGATGACGCGTGTGGGCATGGGTGCTCCTGCAGCGAATAGGTGATCGAATGTGTAGTGTTGCGTTGTCAGATATGTTTTGCGACAGTGCAGCGATGGTAACTTTTGCCCACAAAAATAAATATAGAGCAGCGCTTATGCCTTCCCTCAATCCCCGTCTTTGGTCGCTTTCCCTGCTGTCTGCCGGCACCTTGCTGATGACCGGCTGTGGCGGCGGATCAAGCCCGGCATCCCCGTCGGCGAATATCGAGCCCTTATCCTGCGAGCGCAGCTCCTGGGTCGCGGGCAGCACGGAGTATTGCCAGGGCACGCTGATCTATCGCGATTATGTCTACGATGACTTCGGTGCCGATGCCGGCTTGATCGCGGGCGGGCCGAATGTGCTCAATCTCACAACACGCCTAGGTCAGCGTGGCAATCCGGTGGCGACTACGCCGGGCCTGCTGTCGCCCTCGGCAGGTGATGTGACCTACCCGTCGGGGCTCGCCAATACCGCCGATCTGGTCAAGCTCAGCCTGAGCGTTGCGGGCAACGAGCTGGTCGCCGATTTTGAATTGAACACCGTGTTCAACGCCAGCGATGCCATCGCGGCTCTGGCTATCGATACCGATAATAATGCCGACACCGGTGGCGGCTCCTGGGCACCGCTGCAAACCGGCAGTCGCGGCTGGGATGTGCTGAAAACCGTCGCGGTGGCTGATCCGGTTAGCAATCATCTGGTGCTGCGTATGCCACTGCCGGGCGGGACGGTCTGGCGTGTGCAGGCGGCTATCGCGCAGGCTGATGGCAAGGTCATGAATGTCGCCTTCCGCGGCATCGACGAGCAGGCCGATGCCGATGGTTTCCAGAAGCAGTTCCTGCCGAACAAGGGCAACTACTGGGAAGACAAGCAAGCCGCTGCCCTGGCCGCCGGTGATATCTCGGCGTTTGGTGAAACGGTTAATGTGGCCGATTTGCGCAATGGCGTGACGCGATCGGCTGCGGTGCCGGTGGGTTTCCATCAGCGCGTCTACACCTCGAAATATGCCTTGGGCGAGGGTGTTGAGCTGGCGGGTGTGGCCGGTCGTGACGGTGATACCAGCGGCTTCTGCTCGCAATCCTTCAACTTTCTCGGCAAGTACCAGCCCTACGGCATTTATCTGCCCAAGGCGCAGGCCGCCAAGCCCGGCATTCAGGTCGTGATGCACGGCTGCGAAGCCAACCATGCCAGTCAGATCAACCAGCCCGGCTTTCAGCAGCAGTTCGGCGAAAATCGCAACCGCATCCTCGTGGCGCCGCTGGGTCGTGGCCCTTATGGGTTCTACTCGGGGCTGTCCGAGCGTGATGTGCTGGATGTGATCGCCGATGCCGAGACGACCTACGCTAACGACCCGGATCGCATGATTTCATCGGGCTATTCCATGGGCGGCTTTGGTGCCATGCACTTCGCCACGAACTACCCGGATCGTTTTGCCGGCATGGTCAACTGGGTCGGTTTCACCGGCAGCCTGCGCAATATCCCCAGCACCGATTCGCCGCTGGACATCGCGCTGACGGCGCTGACCGACGGCCTGAAGCCGGTGCTGGATGCGGCCGGCCCGATCAACGGCTCGGTGGCCTACGAGAATGTCATCAACTACATCGGCAACCTGCGTCATGTGCCCAGCGCCAACCTCTACAGCGGTGCTGACGAGCTGGTGCAGGTCAATCAGGCGATTGCGCTGGCGCAGACCTATGATCGCAGCGGCGTGGCCTATCGCTTCTATCTGCATCCGGTGTCGGAGCATCTGACCTTTATTGCATTGGATGACTGGAAGAAGGAGTCGGAAGCCAGTGCCGATTGGGTGCGCGTGAAAAATCCGCGTCACATCACTTACCGTTTCGATCCGCGCTTTGATTATCCCGAATATGCCGTGAAGCACGACCGCGCTTACTGGCTGTCGCAGCTGACCTCGCGAGATGGTCTGGAGGCGGAGGTGGATCTGGTGGCCAATGGCTGCGGCGGCAAAGAGCCTGTGTTCGCATCCAGTCAGGATGCCGGCCCGAGCCCGGTGCCTTGGGTTGGCCTGTATCGTCTGACGACCGGGCAGGATCCGGTGGCTGCCGCTGGCACGCTGACCGGCAGCTTGCGCAATGTCGGCGCTGGCGTCATTGATGTGGCGGCGATTTGTGCGGGTTCCGGTGCGCTGAGCTATGACATCACCAGCGATGGCGCTGCGCAGCTGCGTCTGAGTTCGGGCAAGGTGATCCGCTTGATCGCCGGGCGCAATCAGGGCTCGCTCTGAGCCCTGAGACTTTTGCGCCACCGCGCTTAACGCTGCTGCTTTTAACGCTGACAGTGCCCGCAAAACACCGTGCTGCGGGCACTCAAACGCACTTCTTTCAGTATCTTTCCGCATTGTCGGCAGGGCTGCCCGGCACGCCCATAGACCAGTAATTCCTGCTGAAAATACCCCGGCTCGCCCTGACTGTTCACGAAGTCGCGCAGGGTCGTGCCGCCGCGCGTGATGGCATGGGCGAGGATGTCGCGGATGGCCTGCGACAGCCGCTGATAGCGTTCGGCGCTGATCTTGCCTGCCTCGCGCAGTGGGTGGATGCCGACCTGAAACAGCGCCTCGTTGGCGTAGATATTGCCGACGCCGACCACGACATGGCTGTCCATGATGAAGCTCTTCACCGGTGCGGTCTTGCCGCGGCTGAGGCGGAACAGGTGCTGGTCGTTGAATTCGACCTGCAGCGGCTCCGGCCCCAGTGACGCCAGCAGCGGATGCTTGAACGGATCATCGCGCAGCCACAAACAGCAGCCGAAACGGCGCGGGTCGTGATAGCGCAGCAGCCAGTCGTTATCCAGCGTCCATTCGAGATGATCGTGGGTTTTGCGCGGTGTGCCGGGCGTGACCAGCCTCAGGCTGCCGGACATGCCCAGATGCACCATCATCACGCCGGTATCGGTGTGAAACAGCAGGTATTTGCCACGACGGCTGATGCGCGCCACGCGCTGATTGGCCAGCAGATCGGGCAGTTCCGGCGGCACCGGCCAGCGCAGCCGTGCGTCATGCACGCGAAGACTGACGATGCGCTGGCCCTCAACAAAGGGCACGATGCCGCGACGGGTAGTTTCTACTTCGGGAAGTTCAGGCATGCCGGCAGTTTAGCCGAGGAAGGCCAGACCGCCATGCTGCAATTGCAGCAATACGCGCTGGCAGGCCGCCAATGCCTGCTCATGGTTAATGCCGGGGCTGGCGCTGACCAGCTCATCGGCCAGGCTGTTGAGTGTTTGGCTGCCGAGCTGGATGCGCTCGACCAGCCAGGCCGTCAGCGGCTCGACCACCATCGAACGAACATCGTCGTCGCGGTTGCGCCAAAGCACCACGGCTTGCGCCTGTGCTTGCAGATCGGCTGGATCGGTCTCCACAGTCCAGCCCGCCACCGGCCATTGATAGGCCAGCGGCCACGCCGGCATGGCGAGCCGGATCGGCGCATCAATCCGGCTCCAGCAGCTCTCGTCAGCCAGCACGCAGTCCGGCGCTATGCTGGGATTGGGCTCCTCGGCGATGTCTGCCGCCAGCTCCATCCACTCGTAATGCAGTAGCTCGGCCAGCC
>CALEYY010000191.1 GCA_937928295.1 uncultured Moraxellaceae bacterium | reverse complement strand
GCGATACCAGCGCAGCCAGGTCGGCAGCCACTGCGCCATATCGCGACCATTGGCAGCCCCGAGCGCGATCAGGAAGTCTTCGACGGTGGCAGCACGGCCATCGTTGTCGGCGAAGTATTTGTCCGTGCCACGGCGGAAGCCGTCAGCCCCGAGCACGGTGTGCAGCATGCGCGCGATCTCGGCGCCCTTCTCGTACACGGTCATCGTGTAGAAATTGTTGATCTCGACGAACGATTCCGGGCGCACCGGGTGCGCCAGCGGGCCGGCATCTTCGGCGAACTGGTGGGTGCGCAGGAAGGCGACATCCTCCAGTCGTTGCACGGCGGCGGAGAGCTGGTCGGCGGAGAACTGCTGGTCGCGGAAGACCGTGAAGCCTTCTTTCAGGCAAAGCTGAAACCAGTCGCGACAGGTCACGCGGTTGCCGCTCCAGTTGTGGAAGTACTCGTGCGCCACCACGGCCTCGACGCGCTGAAAGCCGGCATCGGTCGTGGTCGCGGGGTGCGCCAGCACGCAGCTGGTGTTGAACACATTGAGACCCTTGTTCTCCATCGCGCCCATGTTGAAGTGCGATACCGCGACGATCATGTAGATGTCGAGGTCGTATTCGCAGCCGTACTTCTCCTCGTCCCAGCGCATGGAGGCCTTCAGCGATGCCATGGCGTGATGGCACTTGTCCTGATCCTGAGCCGCCGTGAAAATCTGCAGCGTTACTTCACGCCCGGAGCAGGTCACGAAGCGGTCTTCGAGCACAGCCAGATCGCCGGCAACCAGCGCAAACAGGTAGCTCGGCTTCGGGTGCGGATCTTCCCAGGTGGCAAAATGACGGCCTGCGTCCAGCTCGCCGCGCGCCACGCAGTTACCGTTAGAGAGCAACACCGGGCACTGTGCCTGATCGGCAATCACGGTCACGCGGAACGGCGCCAGCACATCCGGGCGATCCGGGTACAGCGTGATCTTGCGGAAGCCCTCGGCCTCGCATTGCGTGCAATACAGGCCATGCGAGCGATACAGCCCTTCCAGCGCGAGATTGCTGTCTGGGTAGATGCGCACCGTGCTGGTGAACACGCCGGCATCCGTGGCGCCCGGAAACACCCACTGTTCGCCGGCCCAATGCCAGTCGCCGGCGGTCAGCGGCTGACCATCCCAGGCCAGCGCCAGCAGCTCCAGATTCGCGCCGAGCAGGACCAGAGGCGCATCAGCAGGCGCCGACGGGTGTCGTTGCAACTGAAGCGTGGCATGCACCTCGGCACAGCCCGGCAGCAGCTCCACCGTAAATTCGGCCTGCAGCACCTGATACGCCGGCACCTGGTAATCCTTCAGATAGATTTTTTCACCACCAGCGGGCATCTCGATTTTCATAGCACAGTCACTTCCCACTCATGGCCGGTGTACTTGCGCACATTCAGCACGCCGGTATCAAACAGCAAATATTGACCCTTGATGCCGGTCAGCACGCCCACCGCCGGCTCCTTGTCCGGGCTGAACGATTTCGCCTTCACGGCGAACTGCTGCACGGGATAGCTCAGGCTCAGCACATCCGCCTGCACGCGTTCGATCTGGCCGGGAAACTCGGCTTCCAGCGCCGCCAGCTCGGCTGCGCACAGGGCCATCAGGCGATCCCGCTCGGCTGCCAGATCCATGTCGGCATACTCACCTTTCACCAGCGCCTGCCACTTGGTCTTGTCGGCCACATGCGCCGCCAGCGTGGTTTCGATCAGGCCAGACAAGCGCCGCGTCGCCACCCGAAAGATCGGCAGCGCCTGACCCGCGCCCTGATCGATCCAGCGCGTGGGAATCTGCGTTTCACGGGTGATGCCGACCTTCAGGCCGGTCGAATTGGCCAGATACACCACATGCGCAATCATGCAATGCGTGGTGCCCCAGTCCGGCTCGCGGCAGGTGCCGAGGTGGTGATGACAGGTCTCCGGCTTCATGATGCACATGTCGCAGGCCGCCAGCTTGATGAAGCAGCGGTAGCAATAGCCCTGATTGAACGACTTGTTGCTGGATTTGCCGCAGCTCACACAGGTGATGCGCTCGCTGGCGCGAATCTCTAGGCGCTTGCCGATCAGGCCGTTCATCGGCAGCAGCACATCGTCCAGCGGCAGGAAGTAATTCAGCGCATCTGCGCTCGCTGCATTCCGTTCACACTGCATTTTCCTTACAGTACCGCGCATCAGCGATTCACCTGGTCATTAAAAGTTGAAAAACATGCTCGATCTCGCCGCGCAACACCTCATCGCCACCGCTCTCGCCGATACCGCTGGCCAGCACGGCCTCTGGGTCAGCGAACGCGCACGCCCGGAGCTGGCAGCATCCGGCGCGATGACTTGGGTCGAATCCACGCCGCAGCAGCTGCTGAGCACGCCTTGGCAGCAACGCCACGATCTCGCTATCGCCTGGCTGGCCGGCGATCTGCCCTGGCACGATGCCCTGCATGTGCTGTCGGCCCTGCGCGATCTTCACTCGCGACAGCTGCTGGCCTTCGTCCCCGTCAGCGCCTGGCAACAAGCCGACAGCCACTGGCAGCCCGATCAGTTGCGCGCGCTGGGTCTGCAGCAACAGGCGCGCTTCGAGCAGGACGGCGAGTTGGTCGAGGCTTGGAGCTTCGACATCCGCACCTACAAGGCCGTGCCGGACTGGCTCAACCCGAGGTTCTGGGCTAACCCGGAAAACTGGAACAAATATCGCTGGTAAACAGCAGACTCGTGAAAGCAGTCAGTGCAGGAACTTCACGGGCTGATGCTCTGGGTGCGGCGTATCGCAAACCTCACCTTCTTTCTCTTTTTTCTCGATATAGCCGCTACGCTCGGCCTCTGGCAGATGCTTGCTCTCCCAGGCGATGACCGCCTGCAGGCTGGTCTCCAGCTGCTCGCGGGTCAGGCGCTTGCCATCCGGCCATTTGCCCAGCTCGATGGCCTTGCGCAAGTTGCCCACCACTTCCGGCGTCAGGACTTCCAGCATGCGCGCCAGCAACACTTCGTTCATCAATGGTCTCCGTTGCTGAGGTGGCTGTTCCAGCCCAGCTTGGTGCGGCAAGCCGCGTAAAAATCATGGCCCGGCGGATGAATCAGGCGCAGCTTGAATGGATGCTTGCGCACATAGACCCAGTCGCCGGCTTCCAGCATCTGGCCGGGCTGACCGTCGGCACTGACGCGCGGCGGAATGTCGGACAGCACCTGAATCTTGATCTCGCTGTCGCCATCGACCACGATGGGCCGGCTGCTCAGCGTGTGCGGATGCATCGGCACCAGGCCCATGGCATCGAGACGCGGATGCAGAATCGGGCCGCCGCCAGACAGCGCATAGGCCGTGGAGCCGGTCGGCGTACACACAATCAGGCCATCCGAACGCAGGCGATAGACAAACTCGCCCTCCACATACAGCTCGAATTCGATCATGTGCACGGTCTTGCCGGTATGCAAGATGACATCGTTGAGCGCCAGCATGTCGCCCAGCGGCTCGCCGTCGCGGCGAACCTCGGCATGCAGCAGGAAGCGTTTGTCTTCAACAAAGTCGCCGCGCAGCACGGCACCGACCTTGGCCTCAATTTCGCGCGGCGCCACATCGGTCAGAAAGCCGAGACGGCCCCGGTTGATGCCGAGCACCGGCGTATTCGAGCGTGCCAGCGTGCGCGCAGCGTGTAGCAGCGAGCCATCGCCACCGACCACGATGACCAGATCGCAGGCTTCGCCCAGCGATTGTCGCGAACACACTTGGATATTGTTGCGGGATGGCAGCAGCTTGGCCGTGTCTTCATCGAAAATCACATGCCGGCCCTGGCTCTCCAGGTAGCGCTGGACATCGAGAAGGGTATCAGCGACGGCGGTGTTGCCGGGTCGGCCCATCAGGCCGATATTGCGGAACCATTCCATGAGCGAACCATCTCTTGAGATGGCGGCAGTCTAGCCGTTGCCAGCCTTTGCGGAAAGGGTGTTACAGCTCAGTGGCGTCACCATGAGCCTCGAAGTCGCCTTCAAGTTCGGCATCAAACCAGGCATCTGCAAAATCGTCGCGTTCCATATCCATGATCTTCTCTCTCTTCTCTTCGTTCTTAGGTGTGAACGCAGGAAAACAGATTCAGATGACAGTGCTATGACGGCTTTACAAGGTTTCCTGCCCGACGGATCAGTCCGGCTGCACCTGCAGCGTCACCGCCGGATTGCGCTGGCGCTGGCCGCTGAGCAGGCGCTGCCACAACGACGCATCCGGCCATTCGGCCTGCACCTGCTCGGAGAACACGATGCGCTCCAGCGCGATCTCGCCCATGCGCAGGTTTTCGATGTCGGCGCGAAAGCATTGCGCATAGCCCGTCGCCGTTTCATGCACGATGACCGAGTTCAAGCGCACATCCTGCTCGCCATTGGCCATGTCGGTGAGTGACAACACGCGATCCACCAGCACGAACATGACGCGCGAGAACTGCTCGGCGGATGGCGATACCGGCAGCGAAATCCAGCGTGCGCTGAACTTGCGACAGGCATCGAGGTACTCGGGATCGTCCTTGTCCCAATACGCCACGGCATGATCAAAACTGTCGATGAGCGTGCGAATGTCACCCTTCATCAGGCCAAAGTCGTAGACCATCTGGCCCTGATCCAGCGCATCGGCTTCAAGCAGAATTTCGACCTGATAGCTGTGGCCGTGGATCGAGCGGCGGCAACGATCACTGCTGCAATTGCGCACGATGTGGGCATTCTCGAAGCGAAACAGCTTGCGAATCAGCATGATGAAAAGGCCAGCTCAATAACGGGACAGACGCGCATTCTAGCAAAAAGGCGGGCTGATCAGGCGCTGAACGGCGGCATTTTCGGTCGCATCTTCATAAACGCGTCGTGTAGAATCGCCACCGGACCTTTTGCCGCTGCGCCATCCCCGACCCGGGGGCCACCAGCAGCACAAACAAACGCCCCACCAGGAGTTTTATCATGAAGCAGCCCGTACGCGTGGCAGTCACCGGCGCCGCCGGCCAAATTGGTTATGCCCTGCTGTTCCGCATCGCCTCCGGTGAAATGCTCGGCAAGGATCAGCCGGTGATCCTGCAGCTGCTGGAAATCCCCGACGAGAAGGCCCAGAACGCGCTCAAGGGCGTGATCATGGAGCTGCAGGACTGCGCATTCCCGCTGCTGGTGGGCATTGAAGCGCACAGCGATCCGATGACCGCTTTCAAGGACACCGACTACGCCCTGCTGGTCGGCTCGCGTCCCCGTGGCCCGGGCATGGAGCGTTCGGAACTGCTGGCCGTCAACGGCAAGATCTTCATTGGCCAGGGCCAGGCCCTGAACGCCGTCGCCTCACGCAATGTCAAGGTGCTCGTGGTCGGCAACCCGGCCAACACCAACGCCTACATCGCCATGAAGTCGGCACCGGATCTGCCGGCCAAGAACTTCACCGCCATGCTGCGTCTGGATCACAACCGCGCCCTGTCGCAACTCGCCGACAAGACCGGCAAGGCCGTGGCCGGTATCGAGAAGATGGCCGTTTGGGGCAACCACTCGCCGACCATGTACGCTGACTACCGCTTCGCCACCATCGATGGTGAAAGCGTCAAGGCCATGATCAACGACGATGTCTGGAACCGCGATGTGTTCCTGCCGACCGTGGGCAAGCGCGGCGCCGCCATTATCGCCGCGCGCGGCCTGTCGTCGGCTGCCTCGGCCGCCAATGCTGCTATCGACCACATGCGCGACTGGGCCCTGGGCACCAACGGCAAGTGGGTCACCATGGGCATTCCGTCCGACGGTTCCTACGGCATCCCGGCTGAAGTCATGTACGGCGTGCCGGTCACCTGTGCCAACGGCGAATACACCCGCATCGAAGGTCTGGAAGTTGACGCGTTCTCGCGTGAGCGCATGGACTTCACGCTGAACGAGCTGCTGGAAGAGCGCGAAGGCGTGAAGCACCTGCTGCCGTAAGCGTTAGTCTGCTGAAAATGCTGTGTTGAAAATGAACCCGCTTCGGCGGGTTTGTTTTTTTTGGGGGATCCGCAGGTCTTGTGCAATCACCACTCTTTCTCGAAGACATAAAAAATAGACTGCACTTAAGGACATTTGAACTACCAAGAGCTTCTTAGCCGTTGAATCCCGATTCCTCACCCTGCTGCCACATGAGACACTAGGCGGCATGAACCTAGAACCGAAAAAGCTGTCCGTTGCGCCGATGATGGACTGG
Source organism: uncultured Moraxellaceae bacterium (assembly GCA_937928295.1). Taxonomy (GTDB): domain Bacteria; phylum Pseudomonadota; class Gammaproteobacteria; order Pseudomonadales; family Moraxellaceae; genus Perlucidibaca. The sequence continues at coordinate 9,119 of CALEYY010000191.1, read as the reverse complement.
ACCACCCGATCCGCCCGAAACTTCCTGCGCCTGTGCAATCCGCATGTCCGCCTCTACACCGAGATGGTCACCACGCAAGCGCTGGTCTACGGTGATGTGCCCCGCCACCTGCGCTTCGAGGCCGAAGAGCATCCGATCGCCCTGCAGCTCGGCGGCAGCGACCTGAAAGATCTGGTGCATTGCGCCAAGCTCGGCGAAGACTGGGGCTACGACGAGATCAATCTCAATGTCGGCTGCCCGTCTGATCGCGTGCAGCAGGGCCGCATCGGAGCCTGCCTGATGGCCGAGCCGGCGCATGTCGCCGAGGTCGTGGCGGCGATGCAAGCGGCCGTGAAGGTGCCGGTCACCGTGAAGCACCGCATCGGCATCGATGGCCTGGAGCATTACGACGACATGCTCAATTTCGTCGATACCGTGGCTGCGCAGGGCTGCCCGCATTTCATCGTGCATGCGCGCATCGCCATCCTCGCCGGCCTCAGCCCCAAGGAAAATCGCGAAGTGCCGCCGCTGCGCTACACCGATGTCTATCGCCTGAAACAGGATCGCCCCGACCTCACCATCGAGATCAATGGCGGCATCAAGACCGTGGACGAGATCGTGGAGCACTGGCAGCACACCGATGGCGTGATGATCGGCCGCGAGGCCTATCACAACCCCTATCTGCTGACGCAGGCGCAAACGCTCTGGGGCGCCACCGATCTGCCGTCACGCGCGGATATTCTTCAGGCCTATCTGCCGTTTGTGGAAAAAGAACTGGCCAGTGGTGTTCCTTTGAATCAAATCACACGGCATATTCTGGGGCTGTTCCTTGGCGTGCCCGGTGGCCGCCGTTTCCGCCAGGTGCTGAGCACTCGTGCGCATTTGCCCGGTGCCGGCCTGGAGGTCTTGCGCGATGCCTTCGCGCAGACCGAGCTACTTATCTGACGAGTCCGTGCATGAATCCGCTACAACAATTACAAGCCTGCACCATCGTTGTTGCCGACACCGGTGACATCGACAGCATCCGCCGGCTGAAGCCGGTCGATGCCACCACCAACCCGTCGCTGATCCTGAAAGCCGCCAGCGATCCGGCCTATGCCGACATCCTCACCCAGGGCATCGCCAGCGCCGCCAAGCTGGCCCCGAGCCAGCGCCTGACGGCCGCCATCGAGGCCGTGTCGGTGGGTTTTGGGGTGGAGATCCTCAAGCACATTCCCGGCCTGATCTCGACCGAGGTCGATGCCCGCCTGTCCTTCGATGTGCCGGCCACGCTGGCGCAGGCACGGCGCCTGATTCAGCGCTATCGCGACGCAGGTGTGCCGCGCGAGCGCGTGCTAGTGAAAATCGCCAGCACCTGGGAAGGCATTCAGGCCGCACGCCAACTGGAGCAGGAAGGTATTACCTGCAATCTGACGCTGCTGTTCAGCTTTGCTCAGGCGCAAGCCGCCGCCGAGGCCGAAGCCACGCTGATTTCGCCGTTCGTGGGGCGCATTCTGGATTGGTACAAGGCAAAGACCGGCCAGGACTACAGCGCCGAAACCGATCCGGGTGTGGTCTCCGTGCGCGAGATTTACGCCTACTACAAGGCCAGCGGGCACAAGACCGTGGTGATGGGCGCGAGCTTTCGCAACACCAGCGAGATTCGTGCGCTGGCCGGCTGCGACAAGCTCACCATCGGCCCCGCCCTGCTCGATGCACTGGCGCTGGAAACCGCCCCGCTGCCCACCGTGCTGAATGCGTCAACGATTGCCACACAGCCGCGTCGCCCGGTATTGACCGAGGCTGCATTCCGCTGGCAGCTGAATCAGGATGCGATGGCCACCGAGAAGCTGGCCGAAGGCATACGCCTATTCTCGGCTGATCTGGTGACGCTGGAAGAGTTGCTGAGGCCGCGTCTGGCCTGACACCGTAAAGAACCGCGCCTGGCATAAGCGCGGCGAATAGATAGCAGCGTCAGTGACGCAGGCGCTGCTCGCTTTCCAAAGCATCCACCAAGCTGCGAAACGACAGCTGATTGCTTTCGTTCAGGCTCATCAGCGTGCGATGCGCATCGATCACGCTCTGCGTGACCTCATCTTCAGACAAACACTCCACCGGCAATTCGGCAAGCTTGTCGCGCAAGGCCGAGGTGGTTTGCAGAATGCGGAAGACCTGATCAAAGCCCATGCTGAGCAGAATGCGGTCGATGTCTGGGCTGATGCAGAGAATCACCGGCTTGCCGAGCTTGCGTGCTTGCAGCGCCACGGCGATACGCGCCAGCAGCCCGAGCGCGGTCGAGTCAATGGCGTCGGTTTCGGTGAGATCAATCCAGACCGAGCGCAGGCCCGCGTCATTGAGCAGGTAGTCCTCAACAAAACTTTCCAAGGATGTACACAACGGGACGCGTACATCACCCCGAAGCTTCAACACATAGGTGCCGTTATGTACGGCATATTGCATTTTGCAGGCGTCCATTTTCACTCGTCACGCTGAATCATGAGCAACGCAATATCGTCCGGGACGTCACGCACCAGAGGCAGCCCTAGGCGCTCGACAAGAACATCGAGCTGACCATCAGCTGCCGCAACTTCCGCGCGCAAGAGCGCCTCCTTGGCGACCAGATCACTGGCGGGAAGAATCTCTAGGATACCATCGGATGCCGCTACAAGCGAAAATCGTTGCTGCAAAGCCACCACATGCTCTTCATATTTTGCCCCTGGAAACAGGCCCAGCGGCAGGCCTGAACCCGCCAACTGCATGACTTCATTACCATTGCACAAGATCGGCGGCGGATAATGCGCGCCCACAGCATAGGTCAGTGTTTGCAAATTGACATCAATAACGCCACAGAAAACGGTGAGATGCTTACCCGTATCCAGCGCACGCAGCTCTTCGTTCATGGCTGCCATGATGCGCGCCGGCGACAGCAGCGACATCGAAGTGCGCTTTTCGAAGTGCCGGCGAATGCGATTGGTCAGCGTTTTCAGGAAGACCGTGACGAAGGCACTGGAGGCACCATGCCCGGAAACATCGGCCAGATAAAACGCGGTGCGGCCCGGCCCCAGGCTGAAATAATCGACAAAATCGCCCGACAAATACAGCGATGGCAAGGTGAAGTGGCTCAGCCGCAAGCCGTTACTTTCATGCGGCGAAGGCGGCAGCATGCGACTTTGCACCTTGCGGCCGGCACGCTGGTCCATTTCCAGCAGCTGCAGGCTGTGCGCCAGACGCTCGTTGGATTTTTCCAGCTCTTGTCGAACCCGCTGGTTTTCCTGGCGCAGCGAAAAGCGCTCCATGGCGCGATGCACCGAGACGCGCAAGATGTCATCATTCAAAAGTGACTTGATGAGAAAGTCGCTGGCTCCTTCTTGCAGGGCACTCACGGCTTCGTCCAGCGAAGCGGTCTCGGAAATAACAATGACAGCCGTTTCCGGCAGCTCATGGAGCAAGGCGCGCAGCAGCTGCGAGCCATTAGCCAAGGCAAGCACCAGATTGCCCAGAATCAACGAAGGCTTGAGGTTACGCGCCAGCGCAAAGCCTTCATCGGCATTCGCCGCACCGTGCACCCTAAAGCCATCGAGCTGAAGCCACGCGGTAACGCGCTCACGCTGCGCTGCATCGGCATCGATCACCAGGATCAGCCCTGGCGATGCAGGTCGCATGGTTATTGCATTCCTGCGGCGGCATCAGCCTCAAGCGAATCATCGAGAAAATCGTCTTTCGCCAGCTGGCCATCGGCAATGGCGAAGGCACGCTGCTGCAAGTAATAGTCACGAATAAACAGGTAACGATCACCTTCAATAGCTGTTTCGGCTGCCAGCAAATCAGCGCGAGTATCGGTCATGTCTACGGCAGTCATCACAAGCGCGGTAGTACTTTGCGCGTAGCGGCGTGGATCTGGCGCGATGTCCACCACACGCCCACCAACATCACGCACAGTGCTCGGGCCCAGCAAAGGCAGCATCAGGTAAGGGCCGGATTTTACGCCCCAGACCGCCAGTGTCTGCCCGAAGTCCTCTTTCTGACGTGGTAAGTCCATGTGCTGGGCCACATCAAAAACACCAGCAAGACCTATCGTGCTGTTGAACATGAAACGCGCGGTTTGGCCAGCGGCATCATGCGCCTTGCCTTGCAAGAGCTGATTTACAACCGTAATAGGCTCTGCCAAGTTATTGAAAATACGCGTAATGGCATCATCAACAGACTCAGGCGTAACAGCCTGATAAATCTTGGCAACGGGCTTGCCCACATAGCGATCTGCCGTTTCATTAAAGCGAAAAACGCCGCGATTGAATGACTCCCAAGGATCAGCGGGGTCAGAGGCGACGGCACCCGCCCATGCGGAGCCGGACAACGCCAATAAGGCAAGCATCCCTGTGCTCTTGATGACTTGACGCATGTCTGACTCCTTACGGTTCAATAAACTCAATGCTCAGCAACGACGCACAATGACGCTGCCGATCGAATAGCCGGCACCAAAGGAACAAATGACGCCGACATCACCAGCCTGCAAGTCACGGCGATACTTGTGGAACGCAATAATGGAGCCAGCCGAGCTGGTGTTGGCGTACTCGTCCAGAATGACCGGCGAATCTTCGCGGCTGAACTCGCGGCCCAGCACGCGCTTGGAAATCAGTTCGTTCATGCTCAGGTTGGCCTGGTGCAGCCAAAGGCGCTTGAGGTCACTGACCTCAAAATTCAAAGAAGCACTGTGCGCCACAATCTGCTCGGCCACCATCGGACAAACTTCCTTGAAGACCTTGCGACCTTCCTGACGGAAGAGCTTGTCGCGAGTGCCGATGCCTGACTCGTCGCAGCGGTTGAGAAAGCCGAAGTTGTTGCGGATTGCGTTAGAAAATTGCGTTTGCAGGCGAGTGCCGACGATCTCAAATGCACCTTCAACCGTACAGGTTTCGGCGGCTTCAACGACCATGGTGGTGGCCACATCGCCGAAGATGAAATGGCAGTCACGGTCGCGGAACTCGAGGTGCGCCGAGGTGATTTCCGGGCTGATGACCAGCACGCAGCGGGCGGAGCCGGAGCGAATGGCATCGGCAGCGTTCTGCAAGCCAAAGGTGGCCGACGAACAGGCCACATTCATGTCGTAGGCGAAACCGCCGCAACCTAAGGCTGCCTGCACTTCAATGGCCACGGCCGGATAGGCGCGCTGCATGTTCGAGCAGGCCACGATGATGGCATCGACATCGGCGGGCGTCTTGCCGGCCTGCGCCAGTGCTTCGCGGGCGGAGATCACGGCGATTTCGGCCTGGATGCCGATCTGGTCATCCGGGCGCTCGGCAATGTGCGGGAACATGCGGGCCGGATCGATCACGCCGGACTTGTTCATGACATACCGCGACTTGATGCCGGAGGCTTTCTGGATGAACTCGGAGCTGGACTCGGCCAGCGCGGTCAGGCTGCCATCGGCAATGGCGGCTGCGTTGACCGCGTTGTAATTCTGCACATAGGCGTTGAACGCCACCACCAGCTCGTCATTGCTGACGGATTCGCTGGGGGTGAAAAGGCCGGTTCCGCTGATCACGACGCGTTGCATAAAAACCTCGATTAAACCTTCAGTTCTGACCACAGTCGGTCGAGTCGTTCCGCCGACACCGGCACTGCGGTCTTTAACGGTTGCGAGAACACGGAGATACGATACTCCTCAAGCAACCAGCGATACACAGCCAAGGGAGTAACATCCAGCCCCCGGCGAACTCTGTCTTCATGCGCCTGTCGCAATTTCAGCTCACGCTGCTGCAACTCGGCGCTGCCTTTGTCGTCACGCAGCAGGTTGTTGGCGAGCTTGTCCAGCCGCAACAACATGCCTTTCATGTAGCGCGGATACTGCTGCCAGCGCTCGGCCGGAAGCTGTTTCCAGCACTGCGCCAAGTTCAGGCCATCGAGCTGCGCCTGCAGGTCTTGACGCGCCAGGGCATGCACAGGCTGCTTGAGTTCACCCAAGCGTACGCGAATCTGCTGCGCCAAGCTGAAAATCTGTCCGACAATCGCCGCCATCCGTAAGCCGTCCGGCACCAGCCGAGGTCGTACTGCTAGCAAAGCGGCATCGAATTGTAAGCGAGTGTAAACCAGCGCGGGAGCAGCCTCCAATATCGCGACCACCACCGCGCGTCCGAAATCCGCTTCAAGAGCCTCGCGCTTGAGCCAGTGTGCGGATTGCAGCATCAGACCGGGCTGATCGGCCAGTGCCTTTTTCAGCGACTTCATTTCGCTGCTGCACTGCTGCCGAATCAGCTCGGCCACGCCTTCGCGATGCGCCTGCTCGGCATCTTGCTGGCGCGCCAGAAGCTTCAGCGCCAGGCCTTGCGGTGTGAGTTGCAGCGCGGGATAAGCCCGGCTCGGCAAGCCTTGGTTGCGCGTCTCGATGACCGTTGGCAGGTCGTCAAAATCCCATTGCGTGATGCCGCTGCGCTCCCACTGCCGCCGCGACTGGCTATCGCCCACCGACTGTGCCTGCGGATGCTGCGTGAGCTGTACGCGCAGGCGGCCGAGGTCGCGGCCTTTTGCCAGCACCTGATCGCGCTCGCCAAGCACGCGAATCTGCATGAGGAAATGTGGCTCCAGGGCATCCTGCGCCCAGTCGCCGGGCTGGATGACCACCCCACGACGCGTCAGCGCCTGCGACAGTACCGGCAGCAGCTGGCCTTCGCCGAAGCGGATCTGATCCAGCACCATCGCTACCGTGTCGGGCAGTGGCACCATTTGCCGACGCAGGGATTTCGGCAAGGCGCGCAACAGAGCATCTATCTTGTCGGCGATCAGCCCGGGCACCAGCCAGTCCAGCTTGGCCGCCTCGATGTCTTGCAGCAGGCCCAGCGGCACCGATACCGTAACGCCATCATCGTCGTGGCCGGGCTCGAAGACATAGCTCAGCGGCAGCTCATGGCCGGCCAGGCGCAGCGAGTCCGGGAACAGATGCGCGGGATGCTCGCTGGATTTCGCCAGCACATCGTCGTCTTGCATAAAGAGCAGGCGCGGATCGTCCTTTTCGCTGCGATGACGCCAGTCCTCGAAAGTCTTCTGGCTGGCGATGTCTTCCGGCAGACGCGAGTCGTAGAACTGGAACAAGGTTTCTTCATCGACCAGCAGGTCGCGCCGGCGGGCTTTATCCTCCAGATGCTGGACTTGCTCGACTAGCGTCTGGTTATGTTTCAGAAAGGCGGCCTTGAGGTCGCAATCGCCTGCCACCAGCGCCGAGCGAATGAAAATCTCGCGGCAGATGACGCGATCAATTTTCTCGTAATTGACCTTGCGCTTGGCGTGCAGAATCAAGCCGAACAGGGATGTCTGCTCGTAGGCCATGACCCTGCCCTGCCGCCGCTCCCAGTGCGGCTCGGCATAGCTGCGCTTGAGCAGATCGCCGGCGAGATGCTCGATCCACGCCGGTTCGACGCGCGCGGTCAGGCGCAGGTAAACGCGCTGCAATTCGACCAGCTCGGCGGCCATGATCCACGGCGGGCCTTTGCGCGCCAGCACCGAGCCGGGAAAGATCATCGCCTTCAGATTGCGCGGGGCCAGATATTCGCGATCCTCGCCCTTCTGCGCGATCTGCGACAACAGCCCGGTGAGCAAGGCGCGGTGCACGGCCTCGTAGGGCGCAGGCTCGCGATTGATCGGCAGCTTCAGCGTTTCGACCATCTGCACCAGCTGGCGATAGGTCTCGCGCCATTCGCGCAGACGCAGCCACGACAGGAAATGCTTGCGCGCAAACTCGCGCCGTTCGCGCTCGGTCATGGTCTCTTTCTGTGCCTGCAAAACCTGCCAGAGCTTCACATAAAACAGAAAGTCGGAATCGGCATCGCGGAACTGGGCATGGCGCTCATCGGCTGCCTGCTGCTTGTCGTGCGGACGGTCGCGCGGGTCTTGTACGGACATCGCCGCGACAATGATCAGCACTTCCTGCAAGGCGCCCAGCGGTGCCGCTGCCACCACCATGCGCGCCAAACGCGGGTCCAGCGGCAGGCGCGCGAGCTGACGGCCAATCGGCGTGATGCGGCGCTGGCGATCCACAGCGCCCAGCTCGTCGAGCAGGCGGTAGCCGTCGTTGATCAGGCGCGTATCCGGCGTATCGAGAAACGGGAAGCGCTCAAGATCGCCGAGACCCAGCGTCTGCATCTGCAGGATGACCGCCGCCAGATTGGTGCGGTGAATTTCCGGGTCGGTGAATTCGTCGCGCGCGAGAAAATCGGCCTCGCTGTACAGACGAATGCACAGGCCCGGCGCAATGCGACCACAACGACCGGCGCGCTGATTGGCACTGGCGCGCGATATCGCCTCGATGGGCAGGCGCTGCACCTTGGAGCGATACGAGTAGCGGCTTAGTCGCGCGAAACCGGGGTCGATGACAAAGTGGATGTTCGGCACCGTCAGCGAGGTTTCCGCGACATTGGTGGCGATCACGATGCGCCGCCCCGTGCCTCGGGCAAAGACCTTCTGCTGCTCGCTCACCGACAGCCGCGAATACAGCGGCAGAATCTCCGTGTGCGGCGGGCCGTACTTGCGCAGGGTATCCGCCAGCAGGCGAATTTCGCGCTCGCTGCTGGAGAAAATCAGGATGTCGCCGCGCCCGACCTTGCCTTTCTGGCGCTCGTAGCTCAGGCACTCCTCCACCGCTGCTACCACTGCACGTGGGATAGCCTCCTCGATGTCGTCAAAGCCCTCGTCTTCGCTGCTCGCAGCCGCCTCCAGCGCTATCGGGCGATACAGTATCTCCACCGGATAGCTGCGGCCCTGCACCACAAACACCGGAGCATCGGCAAAGTGCTTGCTGAAGCGCTGCACATCGATGGTGGCGGAGGTGACGATGATCTTGAGGTCGGGCCGCTTCGGCAGCAGCGTGCGCAGATAGCCGAGCAGGAAGTCGATGTTGAGGCTGCGTTCGTGCGCCTCGTCGATGATCAGCGTGTCGTAGGCGCGCAGCAGACGATCGCTGGCCAGCTCGGCCAGCAACACACCATCGGTCATCAGCTTGAGGTAGGTATTTTCAGCCGTTTGATCGGTGAAGCGCACCTTGTAGCCGACACCAGCCCCCAGCGTGGTGCCCAGCTCCTCGGCAATGCGCGTGGCCACTGTGCGCGCCGCGATGCGACGCGGCTGGGTATGGCCGATCAGGCCGTGACGGCCACGACCGGCCGCCAGGCAGA
>CALEYY010000190.1 GCA_937928295.1 uncultured Moraxellaceae bacterium | reverse complement strand
CGCGCCTGGTGCCGCCGATCTGCGCGTGATCGGCAACCTGCCTTACAACATCTCGACACCGCTGATTTTTCATCTGCTCAGCCAGGTCGGCGTGATTCGCGACATGCATTTCATGCTGCAAAAGGAAGTGGTCGACCGCCTCTGCGCCGAGCCGGGCAGCAACGACTACGGTCGTCTGTCGGTCATGGTGCAGTACCGCTGCCAGCCGGAATGGCTGTTCGATGTGCCGCCGGAAGCCTTCAGCCCGCCGCCGAAAGTCACCTCCGCGATTGTGCGTCTGACGCCGCACAGCACACTGCCCTACCCGTGCCGCGATGAGAAGTTGCTCGGCGAGGTGGTCATGGCCGCCTTCACCATGCGCCGCAAGACCTTGCGTAATGCGCTCGGGCGTTATCCCGAGGAAGTTCTACGCAGCACCGGCGTGAACTTGGGCAGTCGCCCTGAAACCTTGTCCGTGGCAGACTATGTGAACATCACCAACGCCTTAGCGGAAGCCACGACATGAGCCAGTCAGTGCATGCGGTCGATGCCCATGGCATCAGCATTCAGGTGCGCAGCGAATACCTGGCGGAGCCGTCGAACCCGGCCGAGAAGCGCTATGTGTTTGCCTATCACATCCGCATTCGTAACGAGGGTGCGCGCACAGCGCGGCTGCTGACTCGTCACTGGATCATCACCGACGCCGAAGCGCGCGTACAGGAAGTTCGCGGCGATGGCGTGATTGGCGAACAGCCGACGCTGGCGCCGGGCGAGCACTTCGAATACACCAGCGGCTCCGTGCTGGAGACGCCGGTGGGCAGCATGCACGGCAGCTACGGCATGATCAACGAAGCCGGCGAGCGCTTCGAGTCGCCCATCCCGGCCTTCACGCTGGCGATTCCGCGCGTGCTCAACTAAGGGGCGGATTGCATGGCGCACTATGCCATCGGCGATGTGCAAGGCTGTCGCGCCGCGCTGGAAAACCTGCTCGACACCATCGCCTTCGACCCCGCGCAGGATCGCCTCTACTTTGCCGGCGATCTGGTCGCACGCGGGCCGGACTCGCTGGGCACCCTGCGCCTGATTCATGGCCTTGGCGCGGCGGCGGATACGGTGCTCGGCAACCACGATCTGCACCTCGTTGCCGCACATCACGGCTTCGCCACGCTGAAGGCCAAGGACGGCACGCTGCCCATTCTCGAGGCGCCGGATCGGGCGGTGCTGATGGCCTGGCTGCAGGCGCGCCCTCTGCTGATCGAGCTGCCCGATGTCGCCACGCAACCCCATGTGCTTTGCCACGCCGGCTGGCTGCCGGGCTGGACTCTAGCGCAGGCTAGCGATCATGCACGCGAGGTTGAAGCCGCGCTGCGTGGCCCTAATGCCCTGACTTATCTCGCCAACATGTACGGCAACGAACCCGCAATCTGGCGCGATGATCTCGCCGGCACGACGCGCCTGCGCGCCATCACCAATGTGTTCACACGCATGCGCCTGCTGCATGCCGATGGCGCACTGGATTTCCTACACAAGGACTCTCCGAATACCGCGCCGCCCGGCCTCAAGCCTTGGTATGCCGCTGACCTCAGCGCCATCGGCGAAACCCGCATTGTCTTCGGGCACTGGGCCGCCATCCTCGGCATCACGCATCAGCCGCAATGCATCGCGCTTGATACTGGCTGCGTCTGGGGCAATCACCTGACTGCGTACCGTCTGGAAGATGGCCAACGCTTCTTCAGTCGGCCGGGGTTGCAATGAGCTATCAGACTTATCGCGTCGGTGGCGCAGTCCGTGATCGCCTGCTCGGCCTGCCCGTGGTCGATATCGACTGGGTGGTGGTCGGTGCCACGCCGGCGGACTTGCTGGCACAGGGCTATCGCCAGGTCGGCAACGATTTCCCCGTCTTCCTGCACCCGCACAGTCAGGACGAATATGCGCTGGCCCGCACCGAGCGCAAGCAGGGCAGCGGCTACAACGGCTTCGTCTGTGACTTCACGCCTGATGTCACGCTGGAAGAGGATTTGCAGCGCCGCGACCTGACCATCAACGCCATGGCCGAGCTGCCGGACGGCACCGTGATAGACCCCTGTGGCGGCAAGCAGGATCTGGTTGCGCGACTGCTGCGCCATGTTTCGCCGGCCTTCATCGAAGACCCGCTGCGCGTGCTGCGCGTGGCTCGCTTTGCTGCCCGCTTCAAGCCGCAGGGCTTTCGCATCGCGCCAGAGACTTTCGCGCTGATGCAGCAACTCAGCCGCAGCGGCGAGCTCCAAACACTGACACCCGAGCGCGTCTGGCAGGAGATGTCACGCGCATTGGCCGGCCCGCGCGCCGATGTCTTTTTCGAGGTGCTGCAGGACTGTGGCGCACTCGCCGTGCTGCTGCCGGAAGTCAGCCATCTCTTCGGCATTCCGCAGCGCGCGGATTATCACCCCGAGGTCGATACCGGCCTGCACACGCTGCTCAGCCTACAGCAAGCCGAACGTCTGACCACCGATGCCGCGATACGCTATGCCGCGCTCGTGCACGATGTTGGCAAGGGTCTGACGCCCACCGATGTGCTGCCTCGCCATACCGGCCACGAAGCGCGCGGCCTGCCGCTGATTCGCGCCATCGGCCAGCGCCTGCGTGTGCCGAAAGCCTGGCAAGAGCTGGCGCTGCTGGTCGGCGAATGGCACCTCGATTGCCATCGTGCCACTGAACTACGACCAGACACCCTGCTGCGCAAACTGACGCTGCTGGATGCCTGGCGACGCCCCGAGCGTTTTGCTGACTTTCTCACTGCCTGCGAAGCCGACGCCCGTGGCCGCACCGGTCTGGAAGATCGCGACTACTGGCAGCGGAATTACTGGCTGGGCGCTCATGCCGCGACGCAAGTCGACATGCCGGCCCTGCTCGCGCAAGGGCTGCAAGGTGCCGATATGGCCAATGCCATCGCCGCGCTGCGCTTGAGCCAGCTCAGCGACTATCGCCAGCAGTATCGTCAGCAGCACCCGGAACGGCCTTAAGCCGGTCTCGCCGAAAGCGTATGCCACACCAAACAGAGCCCAAAATCATGGCTGATGATGACCTGCAACAAGCCCGCGTCGTGCTCATCACCGGCGCAGGTCGTCGCGTCGGCGCGGCAACGGCGCGACGGTTGCATCGCAGTGGCTGGCGCGTGCTGCTACACTGTTTCCATTCGGAGCGCACGGCGCGCCTGCTGGCCGACGAGCTGAACCAGCTTCGCGTCGACAGCGCCCGCGTGCTCGTCGCCAACCTGAGCGATGCCAGCGCTATCAGCGCGCTCGCCGACGCCAGCGTCCACGCCTACGGCCGCCTCGACGCCCTGATCAATAACGCCTCGTCGTTCTACGCCACGCCGATCGGCAACGCCACGCAAACACAGTGGGACGACCTTTTCGCCAGCAACGCCCGCGCGCCGTTCTTTCTCAGCCAGGCGCTGGCACCGGCGCTGACGGCGAGCGGGCGCGGCGCGATGGTCAATGTCATCGACATCCACGCCGATTTCCCGCTCGCCGGACACACGGTTTATTGCATGGCGAAAGCGGCACTGGCCGCGATGACAAGATCGCTGGCAAAAGAGCTGGCACCGGCCGTGCGCGTGAACGGCGTTGCCCCCGGCGCGATAGCTTGGCCGGAAGGCAGCGGTGAAATGTCATCCGAGTTACAAGCAGAAATTCTCGATACCGTGCCGCTGGGTCGCGTCGGCGGCTTTGACAGCATCGCCGACACCATCGCCTTCCTGATCGACGGCACGGACTACATCAGCGGCCAGATCATCGCGGTCGATGGTGGTCGCAGCGTCTGGGGCTGAGCCTCAGCGCGAGGCCAATCCGGCCCGCAACAGCGGGCGCTCAGCGCGTACCGCGCTCGATCAACACACCCACATCTTTCGCGCCACGCACAGCGCCCGGCTTGCTCACCCGCAGGCGTAGCCATGGCACCTGAAACTCCTCGCGCAGGATGGTCCAGATCGACTCCGCCAGCGTCTCCACCAGCTCGTAATGCGCTGACTCCACATGCGCTTTCAGCCGCTGCGACACGGCTTTGTAATCGAGCGCATCGGCAATGGCATCGCTGGCCGCCGCTGGCCGGATATCCCAGCCCATCTCGACATCCAGACTCAGGGTCTGCTTGATGCGGCGCTCCCACTGGAACATGCCGATCACTGTCTCGATTTTGAAATCCCGGATGTACACAATATCCATTAGTTGCCTCGTCGTACGCGGGTTGTCTTGCTAGGATTGCGGCAGGCATTTTACCGGGCGGCGATACTGCGGCCCTCGTTCAACTTCTCAGTCTGGAGCGGCCATGAGCCCCGACCTGATCACCTGTGCGGCGCTGATTCTCGCTTATCTGCTGGGCTCTGTCTCGGCAGCCATTATTGTTTGTCGCGTCATGGGCCTGCCTGACCCGCGCACCGACGGCTCCGGCAACCCCGGCACCACCAATGTGCTGCGCATCGGCGGCAAGCCAGCAGCACTGCTCACGCTCGCCGGCGACATGCTCAAAGGCGTCATTCCGGTGCTGGTGGCGCGCGAGTACGGCATGAGCGATGTGCTGCTCAGTGTCGTGGGGGTTGCGGCGTTTCTCGGGCATCTCTACCCGGTGTTTTTCCGCTTTGAGGGCGGCAAGGGCGTGGCCACGGCGCTGGGCGTGATGCTGACCTTGCACTGGGGCCTAGGCGTAGCGGTGGTGCTGCTCTGGGTCGGTGCTTTTGCGCTGACGCGCATCTCGTCGGTGGGGGCGATTACGGCGTTTGTGGCTGCGCCGTTTCTGGCGGGATGGCTGATGCCGGAGGCCATGATCGGCATTGCCGTCATGAGCGTGATGCTGTTGGCTCGGCATAAGACGAATATTTTGGCGCTCGTTAAAGGGACTGAGCGGCGGTTCAAGTAGCTGCCTGGCGGGGAGCGGAGCATGTGCTGAAACACGCCGTGAATCCGCCCGGCCCGCGCGCTGCATCGCGCGGTCGTTCATGCGGTTCGGCGCGATGCGCCGAAAAACCCCGCATTCACCCTTGGAGGCTCCCCTCGGCATCCATGCCTCGGAAGGTTTCAGCACACCTTCCGCTCCCCGCCCCACAAGCTCAGTTGATCGCCGATAGCTCCGTCATCGGCCAGCGAGCTCTTACGCTGACACCTAAGCCCACGGATTCTCCCGCCCTGAGGCGCTGGCAGCCGGCGAAGGCGATCATGGCGCCGTTGTCGGTACAGAATTCGGGGGCCGGGTAGTAGGCTTGGGCGCGCAGGGGTTTGAGCGCTTCGGCGAGGTCGGCGCGCAGACGCTTGTTGGCGCTGACGCCGCCGGCCAGCACCAGTCGCTTCAAACCGGTTTCCTGCAAGGCGCGAATGCATTTTCTGATCAGGGTATCCACAGCGGCTGCTTCAAAGCTGGCACAGATGTCGGCGGTCTTGTTCGGGTAATCGGCAGTCTGCTGGCGTGCTGTGAGGACTGCGGTTTTCAGACCACTGAAGGAGAAGTCGAGGCCGGGGCGGTCGAGCATGGGGCGCGGGAACTTGAAGGCGTTATCGCGCCCGTCCAAGGCCATGCGCGCCACAGCCGGGCCGCCGGGGTAGTTCAGGCCGAGCATTTTGGCAACTTTGTCGAAGGCCTCGCCGGCGGCATCGTCGATGGATTCGCCGAGCAGGGCGTAACGGCCGATGCCATCCACCCGCATGAGCTGGGTGTGACCGCCAGACACCAGCAGCGCCACAAACGGGAAGGCGGGCGGGTCGGCTTCCAGCAAGGGCGCGAGCAGGTGGCCTTCCATGTGGTGTACCGGCACGGCGGGGATGCCCCAGGCGTAGGCCAGCGAGCGTGCCATCAGCGCGCCAGTGAGCAGTGCGCCGGCAAGGCCGGGGCCGGCGGTGTACGCAATGCCGTCGATGTCGCCAGACTGGCAGCCGGCGTCCGCCATGACTTCGCGCACCAGCGGAACCATCTTGCGAATGTGGTCACGCGAGGCCAGTTCGGGCACCACGCCGCCGTAATCGGCATGCATGTCGATCTGGCTATAAAGGCAGTGCGCGAGCAATTTGCCGCTGCCGGCATCGTCGTAAATGGCCACGCCGGTCTCGTCGCAAGAGGTTTCCATGCCCAGAACACGCATTTGAAGCACCCGATTTGAGGCTGTTTGAAGGCGCGCAGTGTAACGCTGTGCACAGGGGGTTTGCCATTCGCGTGATAACTGGCTAAAATCCGCGCCCCACGCCCGACCGGCGTATCGAATTTCTGAACCAGGTGAGCATTCATGCCCCAAGTTAAAGTGAAAGAAGGCGAACCGTTTGATGTCGCCCTGCGTCGTTTCAAGCGTTCCTGCGAAAAGGCCGGTGTTCTGGCTGATGTGCGCAAGCGCGAATTCTTCGAAAAGCCGACGCAAGAGCGCAAGCGCAAAGCCGCTGCCGCTGTGAAGCGTCACGCTAAGAAAGTTCAGCGCGAAGCCGTCAAGGTCAAGCGTCTGTACTAATCCCGGCCAGGCCCGCCTGCCAAGGCGTGCCGCCAGGAGCGACCGGCAAGGGCGTGTCATCGATACGCCCCGCCGTGATTGCCTTTCGTTGCATCCCCTTTAGCATGCTGGTTCCATCATGTCTCTGAAAGCTCGTCTGACCGAAGCCATGAAAGACGCTATGCGCGCCCAAGACAAAGATCGTCTTGGCGTTGTTCGCATGGCCCTGACCGCGTTCAAGCAAATTGAAGTGGATGAGCGCATCGAGCTCGATGACGCGCGTTCGCTGGCTGTGCTGGAAAAGCTGGTCAAGCAGCGCCGCGAATCGGCCACTGCCTTTGAACAAGGTGGTCGTGCCGAACTGGCCGCCAAAGAGCTGGCAGAAATTGCCATCTTGCAGACCTTCCTGCCTGAACCTCTGAGTGATGCTGAACTGACTTCGCTGATTTCGGCTGCCATTGCCGAAGCCGGTGCTACCAGTGCGCGCGACATGGGCAAGGTAATGAATCTGCTGCGTCCGATGGTGGCCGGCCGTGCCGATGTTGGCGCGCTGTCTCAGCAAGTGAAGACTCGCCTGAGCTGAGCCGCTGCACTGCATCTGACTGCACATCGCGCAGATTGCAGACACGCCCGCGCTATCGCACACTTCCGCCCTGCCCCTCACGACCCGAGCTGTCATGTCCGCAGGCCGTATTCCGCAAGCGTTCATCGATGAAGTGCTGCTGCGCACCGACATCGTTGACCTCATCGATGCCCGCGTAAAACTCAAACGCGCCGGCAAGAATTACGCTGCCTGCTGCCCGTTCCATCAGGAAAAATCGCCCTCGTTCACGGTCAATCGCGAGAAGCAGTTCTATTACTGCTTCGGCTGCGGCGCCTCCGGCAATGCCCTGAGCTTTTTGATGGAGCACGACCGCCTCGAATTCATCGATGGCCTGAAGCAGCTCGCCGGTCACGCCGGCATGACCCTGCCGGAAACCCGCGAGGCCGGTAGCAGCCAGCGTGATTCGCAACAACCGTTGTTTGATGCCCTCGATGCCGCCGCGCAGTATTTCGAACAGCAGCTCCGGCAGGCTCCGGCCCGTGAGCGCGCCGTCAGCTATCTGAAAAAACGCGGCGTCACGGGTGCGGTCGCCAAGCATTTCCGCATCGGCTATGCACCACCCGGCTGGGACAATCTGCTGCAGGATCTCGGCAAAGACCCCGTCGCGCACGAACGCCTGTTGCAGGCCGGCCTGCTCATTCGCAACGAGCAGCGCAACTCGGTTTACGATGCCATGCGCGACCGCGTGATCTTTCCGATCCGCGACTTCCGTGGTCGCGTCATCGCCTTCGGTGGCCGCGTACTCAACGATGACAAGCCGAAATACCTGAACTCGCCCGAGTCACCGGTCTTTCACAAAGGCCAAGAGCTTTACGGCCTGTACGAGGCCCGGCAATCCGGCAAGCTCACGCGCTTGCTGGTCGTGGAAGGCTATATGGATGTCGTCGCGCTGGCACAGAACGGCATCCCGGAAGCGGTGGCCACGCTCGGCACGGCCACCAGCACCACGCATATCGAGCGCCTGTTCCGCGTTGTCTCGGAGGTGGTATTCTGTTTCGATGGCGACAATGCCGGTCGCCGCGCCGCTTGGCGCGCGCTGGAAAATGCGCTGCCGGCGCTGAAAGATGGTGTCAGCGCCCGCTTCCTGTTTCTGCCCGATGGCGAAGACCCGGACAGCCTGGTGCGGCGCGAAGGCCCCGAGCTGTTTCGCGCCCGCATCGATGCCGATGCCGTGCCGCTCACCGAGCAGCTGTTCAAGCACCTGAGCGAAGATCTGAGCCTGACATCGCTAGAGGGCCGTTCAAAACTGGCCAATGAGGCCCTGCCGCTGCTCGCGCTGGTGCCTGAAAGCCTGTTCAAGACGCTGCTGCTGCAACGGCTTAGCGAGCTTACCGAGCTCAGCGTCGAGATCATCGAAAAGCAGCTGAGCCAGCGCGCCGCGCAAAAGGCGGCACAACAGCAGCAAGCTGCCGCAGACTCGGCCCAGTACAACGCGCCATCCAACAGCACACGCGCCAGCAACACACAACCCGGCCATGACTCAACAGCCGCCAGTTCGCATGACGAACCCTACTGGGCGCAAATGCCGGACGACGATGACGACGCCATGCACTGGCATCAGCACGAAGATTATGAGCCGCAAGCTCAGCCAAAATTCGGCCAGCGCAAAGGCTTCAGTCGCGATGCCAAATTCTCCCGTGGCGACGGCAAGCCGGCCTTCAGCCAGCGTCGCGAACGCACGCAGCCGCCACCTCTGCGCTCACTATCGGCACAAACCATCCGCCTGATGCTGCAAGCGCCGGCACTGGCCAGCAGCTGGCCGGAAGACCTGCTGCTAACACTGGACGACCCAGAATCGGGCGTGCTGCACGCGCTGCTCAATGACCTCAAACTCGACCCCGAACGCAGCCTCGCCGCCCTGCTCGGCAGCTGGCACGGCACACCCGAAGGCGACGCCTTGGCCGCCATCGCCGCCGAGGCCTGGCTGCTGACGCCCAGCGATCCCGAGGTCGAAGCTCGACACCTGACCTATCGCCTGCGCTTGCGTGCCCTTGAATTGGAGGCCGATCGCCTCAATAAACAACTGCAACAAACGCTGGATCGCAACACGCTGCAAGCCCTGACGGACATCAAGCGTCAGCACGCTGAACTGCAACGCCAAGCCGCCAGCGAATCGACGACCTGAGTTCGTCTTGCTGACAAATTCAGTCACTTGCGGGTATAATCCCGCTCTTATTTTGCACAGGCTGAACCGGGGGCCCGCATGACCAGCACCGATATCAATACTGCCCAGCCTGAAAAGCCGGAAAGCGAAACGCCTGAAGTCGACAACATCGACCAACGCCATTCGCTGCTCGCGGCGCTGATCGCCAAAGGCAAGGAACAAGGCTTCCTGACCTTCAGCGAAGTCAACGACCATCTCCCCGAGACCGTCACCGAAAGCGAGCAGATCGAAGACATCATTCAGATGTTGATCGACCTCGGCATTCCCGTGCACGAACGCGCGCCGGAAGCCGACGAGCTGATGCGCGAAGAAACGCCGGAAGCCCGCGACGACGACCTTGCCGCTGAAGAAGCCGCCGCCGTATTGGCCTCGGTAGAAAACGAGCCCGGCCGCACCACCGATCCGGTTCGCATGTACATGCGCGAAATGGGCACCGTCGAACTGCTCACCCGCGAAGGCGAAATCGCCATCGCCAAGCGTATCGAAGACGGCATTCGTGATGTGCTGCACGCCATGGCCTACTGGCCGGGTGCCGTTGACCTGCTGATCTCCGAGTTTGATGCCGTTGAAGCCGGCGAGCGCCGCATTGGCGATGTCATTGCCGGCTTCCTCGATCCTGACCTGCCCGTTGCTGCGCCTGTCGTCCTCGCTGAAGTCGAAGATGAAGAAGTCGTTGTGCCTGAGGGTGTCGTGGGCGCTAAACCGGTAGGCGAGGAAGAAGAAGCTGCCGTTGAGGGTGATGCCGAAGAGGAAGAAGCCGACACCGGTCTCGACATGGAGATGGTGCGCGAGCGCTTTGAAGCCCTGCGTACTCAGGCCGAAAAGACCGAGAAGGCCAAAGGCCGTACCGGTCGCAGCGCCAAGGCCTGGCAAACCAACATGAAAGAGCTGGCCGACATCTTCATGATGTTCAAGCTCACGCCGCGCGTGTACGACGGCATTGCCGATCACATCCGCAGCAGCGTGGACACCGTGCGTGCGCAAGAGCGCGCCATCATGATCTCCTGCGTGCGTCGTGCTCGCATGGAACGCCCGATGTTCCTGCTCGACTTCCCCGGCAATGAAACCAATCTGGACTGGCTGGACGAAGAAATGGTCAAGCGCAAGGCGCTGGCCAAGGCGCTGGATGCTCAGCGCGAAGACATCATCCGTGCGCAGCAGAACATGGTTGATCTGGAAGCCGCGCACACCATTTCCGTGGGCGACATCAAGGATATCAGCCGCCGCGTCAGCGTCGGCGAAGCCAAGGCCCGTCGCGCCAAGAAGGAAATGGTCGAGGCCAACCTGCGCTTGGTGATCTCGATTGCCAAGAAATACACCAACCGTGGCCTGCAATTCCTCGATCTGATCCAGGAAGGCAACATCGGTTTGATGAAGGCCGTGGACAAGTTCGAGTACCGTCGCGGCTTCAAGTTCTCGACCTATGCGACCTGGTGGATCCGTCAGGCCATCACCCGCTCCATCGCTGACCAGGCGCGCACCATCCGTATTCCGGTGCACATGATCGAGACCATCAACAAGCTCAATCGCGTGTCGCGCCAGATGCTGCAGGAAATGGGTCGCGAGCCTACGCCGGAAGAGCTGGGCGAACGCCTGGAAATGCCGGAAGACAAGGTTCGCAAGGTGCTGAAGATCGCGAAAGAGCCGATCTCGATGGAAACGCCGATCGGCGACGATGAAGACAGCCACCTGGGCGACTTTATCGAGGACACGCTGATGACCTCGCCGATCGACGCCGCCACTGCCGAAGGCCTGCGCGAAGCCACCCGCGAAGTGCTGGAAAACCTAACGCCGCGCGAAGCCAAGGTGCTACGCATGCGTTTCGGCATCGACATGAATACCGACCACACGCTGGAAGAAGTCGGCAAGCAGTTCGATGTAACCCGTGAGCGTATCCGTCAGATCGAAGCCAAGGCGCTGCGCAAGCTGCGTCACCCGAGTCGTTCGGAGCACCTGCGTTCGTTCCTCGACAGCGAGTGATCGGCGCGCACTGAATGAACACGCGGTAAATAAAAAGGGTCCTTCGGGGCCCTTTTTATTTACCGCGATGAAGCGTCAGGGCGCGGGCCTGACGCCTGAGAGAAACTGCTGGCTGCTGTCACGGATGGTCGCCAGCAGATCCTGAATATAGGGCAAGGCCACATCCTCTTCGCGAATCGCCGCGTAGAGCGTGCACCACACCGGCTCGCTGCCCAGCGGCCGCGTCTTCACCCATCCTCTTGCCACATATTCCGCTGCTGCCCAGCTCGGCAGCGCTGCCACGCCACGGCCGCTGGCCACCAGCTGCACCATCATCAGTGTCAATTCCGTGCTGCGCAGCTTGGCCGGCACAACTCCGGCAGGCGTGAGGAAGTGCTGGAAGATATCGAGCCGGTCGCTGTCTACGGGGTAGGTGATCAGCGTTTCCTCGGCCAGATCGGCCGGCACGAGGTCGCGCTTCTGGTTGAGCGCATGGGTGTTGCTCAGCACCAGCAAGGGTTCGTACTGAAACAGCGGCTGATAGCTGATGCCCGGCACCTGACTGGGGTTGGAGGTGACCACCCAATCGAGGCGGTTGTTTTGCAGATCATCCTGGGCATCGCCGTGAAAGCCGCTTTGGAAGTCGATCTCGACCTCGGGCCAGTGCTGACGAAAGAGGTTCAGCGTCGGCATCAGCCACTCGTAACAGCTGTGGCACTCGATGGCCATGATCAGCCGACCCGCCTGCCCGCCGCGCAGCTTGATGATGTCGCGCTCGGCTTCGCGTAGCGCCGGCAGCACCGTATCCGCCAGCGTCAGCAAGCGTTCGCCGATCTGGGTGAAGCGCGGCGGACGCGTCTTGCGGATCAGCACCACGGCGTCCAGCTCGGTTTCCAGCTCGCGCAACTGGTGCGATAGCGCCGATTGCGTCAGATGCAGGCGTTCGGCTGCGGAAACCAGCGAGCCGGTATCGTGGATGGCCTTGAGTGTGCGGAGCTGCCGAATGTCCATAGGGCCTATTTCGTGAATTAATTTCACTTATAATCTTAAAATTATGAGTTTGTTTCAATAAAAAACTGCCGCCACACTGCTCGCCTGATTTCTGGAGCACATCATGCAAGCACATATCCTCGGTTTTCCCCGCATTGGCGCCGCCCGCGAACTCAAGTTCGCGCTTGAGTCGTACTGGGCCGGCAAGTCTGACCGCGCGGCGCTGGAGCAGACCGGTCGCGACCTGCGCGCCCGCCACTGGGCGCAGCAGCAGGCTGCCGGGCTCGATTTCGTCACCGTCGGGGACTTCGCGTTCTACGATCAGGTGCTCAATACCAGCGCTCTGCTCGGTGCGATCCCGGCGCGTTTTCGGGAGCATAGCCATGCCGCCGACAACAGCAGCACGGAAGTCGATCTCGACATCCTGTTCCTGATGGCGCGCGGTCGCACGCCCTGTGGCTGCGATGCGCCCGCCGCTGAAATGACCAAATGGTTCGATACCAACTACCACTATCTCGTACCCGAACTCACCGTGGATCAAGCCTTCGCGCTGTCATCGCAGCGATTGTTTGATGAGGTGCGCGAGGCGCAGGCGCTGGGGCATTCGGTGAAGGCCGTGCTGCTAGGGCCGGTGAGCTACCTTTGGCTGAGCAAGGCTCAGGGCGATGACTTTGATCGTCTGAGCCTGCTCGATCGCATCCTGCCGATCTATGTCGAGGCCATCAATCGCCTGGCGGATCTGGGCGTGAGCTGGCTGCAGATTGACGAACCGATTCTGTCGCTGGATTTGCCGCTGGCCTGGCAGGCGGCCATCGAGTCGGCCTACAACCGGCTGCAGACGCGGCGCATCAATCTGCTGCTGGCGACCTACTTCGCACCACTGGCCGACAACCTCTGGCTGGCCACGCGCCTGCCCGTCGCCGGCTTGCACATTGATGTAACGCGCAGTGGCGATGAGTGGCGTCAAGTGCTGGATAATTTGAGCGAGTACAAGGTGCTGTCGCTGGGCCTGATCGATGCGCGCAATATCTGGCGTGCCGATCTTGCGCACTTAAGCGAAATCGCCCGCACCGCTCATGCCCGCCTTGGCGACCGCCTGTGGATTGCCAGCTCGGCATCGCTGCAACATGCACCGGTGGATCTTGCCGGCGAAACCGAGCTGACGCCGGGCACTCGCCAGTGGCTGGCCTTCGCCGTGCAGAAGCTCAGTGAAGTCGCGCTGCTCAAGCGTGCCGTGCTCGAGCCGCACGCTACCGAAGTGGTCGCCGCCCTGGCCGCTGCCAGTACCGCGCTGCACGATCGAAAAAATGCACCTTGGCGTACCAACACGGCCGTCAGCACACGCCTAACGGCGCTGACCGCGCAAGATGCCGAACGCACGCCGTTCGCGCTGCGCGCCCCGCTACAGCAACGCAAACTAAACCTGCCACTGCTGCCGACCACCACCATCGGCTCCTTCCCGCAGACGCCGGAAATCCGCAAAGCCCGCGCCGCCTACAAAGCCGGCCACCTCGGCGCGTCCGAATATGCCCACGCCATGCGCGCCTTCATCGCTGAATCGGTGCAAGTGCAGGAGGATCTGGGGCTGGATGTGCTGGTGCATGGCGAGCCCGAGCGCAACGACATGGTCGAATACTTCGGCGAGCTGCTCGACGGCTTCCTGTTCACCCGCAACGGCTGGGTGCAAAGCTACGGCAGCCGCTGCGTGAAGCCGCCCATCATCGCCGGCGATGTCAGCCGCCCGGAAGCCATGACTGTGGCCTGGGCCAAGTTCGCGCAATCGCTGACGACACGGCCGATGAAGGGCATGCTCACCGGCCCGGTCACCATCCTGTGCTGGTCATTCCTGCGCGATGACTTGCCACGCGAGACCATCGCCCGACAGATCGCGCTCGCCATCCGCGATGAGGTCTGCGACCTAGAGAAAGCTGGGATCGGCATCATCCAGATTGACGAGCCGGCGTTCCGCGAAGGTCTGCCGCTACGCAAGGCGGCGCAGGCCGACTACTGGCGCTGGGCCGTCAACGCCTTCCGCCTCAGCGCCAGCGGCGTTGGTGACGACACGCAGATTCACACGCACATGTGCTATTCGGAGTTCAACGATTGCATCGCGCAGATTGCCGCCATGGATGCCGATGTCATCACCATTGAAACCGCACGGTCGGCGATGGCGCTGCTCACGGTTTTCAACGAGTTTGACTACCCGAACGCGATCGGCCCCGGCGTTTATGACATTCACTCCCCGCGCGTGCCGCAGGCGGATGCCATGGCGCACCTGCTCGCCGAAGCGCTGAAGCGCATCCCGGCAGAGCGGCTCTGGGTCAATCCTGATTGCGGCTTGAAAACACGGGGATGGCCGGAGGTGAAAGCGGCGCTGGCGGAGATGGTTAGCGCGACGCAGCGACTGCGCGCCGAGCTGGCTGTCGAGGCTTGACGAGGCTGGCTTCGACCGTCACGCCTGGCGCAGGAAGCGCCCAAGCTCGCGCGCAAAGCGCAGCGGTTCGTCCTTGAGCGGCACATGACCGGAGCGCTCGAAACGAACAATGCGCGACTGTGGATGCGCCGAGGCCACCAACGCCTGACCGGCCTCGGCATACAGCGGTGAGCGCACGCCAGTGATCACGGTCACCGGCACGGCATCGCGCGCGAGGCTGGCACGGTAGTCGTGACCGCCAGCCGCATACGCCGCGAGATAGGTGCGCATGTCATCGAGCCGAGCCATCGGTAGCGGAACTCGCGCCAGCAAGGGGCGCGGCAGACGCATTACTGCGCGCAACAGCGGTCGCAAAGCCTTACCGCCAGCCATCATCGCCAACACCTCGGCCAGCGTGTCGCCGGCTTCTTGCCGCGCCGCCACGGGCAAATCGGCAAAGCGTTCACACTGCGGATGCTTGTCGAGCACGGCAACAATCTCGCGCAACTTGGCGAACAACGCATCCTGACGCGCACCGAAAAGGCCATGCGCCCAGTCTGCTCGATTGCCGACACAGGGTGATTGATCGATGTGCATATAGCGCTTCACGGCAGCAAAACCGCCCTCGCGCTGCAGATGCAGCGAGGTGGTGCCACCCAGAGAAATACCCACAAGCAGAAAGTCGCGCAACGCGAAATGAGCGATGACATCCTGCACATCTTCCATGTGTGCCTGAAAGACATCACCGGGCTTCAACGCTACATCTGCCGAACCGCCAGCACCCCGAAAATCCACCAGATAAAAGCGAAAACGACTCAGATGCGGCAGGATGAACGGCAGCCAGCTGCTACCGCTCATGCCCAGACCTGGCAGCATCAGCACCGGCTGACCGCGCCCGAGGACGCGGACATGCAGGGCTGCGCCATCACGCAGAGGAACATGCGCCATGAGGCGTTACTTCATGCGCTTAGAGCT
>CALEYY010000189.1 GCA_937928295.1 uncultured Moraxellaceae bacterium | reverse complement strand
CCACGGCCGTTGGCGAGCAGGTAGCGACTGTCGTTGCCGGGGCGTTTCTGCGCGATGGCATCGGGCCAGGCCAGCGCCAGCAGCTCGCCCAAGGTCAGCGGCTCAGGCAGTAGTGGTTTAGGCGAGGGCAGCGTGCGCAGCCGATCCAGAATCTGCCGCAGCTGCTCCTTCACGCGCTGCAAGCGGCCACGATCGGCGCTGCCGCTGTGTGCATCGCCCTGCAAAATAGCCAGCCGCGCGCGCAGATCGCTGCCGGCAGCATCGCGCGCTGGGCCGCTGAGCAGGTCGCGCTCAGATAGCAGCGCGGCGAATTCGGCCGCGAGCCGGCCCTGACCGCGCGCCTGCGCCAGCACCAGCAGATGCGCCAGCCGTGGCGACAAACCCAGCGCCAGCATGTGCCGGCCATGCGCCGTGATGCGACCCTCGGCGTCCATTGCCTGCATCTCGCGCAGCTGATCCTGTGCCTGCGCCCAGGCGGCGGCGGGCGGAACATCGAGCCAGATCAGTTGCTGCGGATCGCGCACGCCCCAGCCGGCCAGCGTCAGCGCCAGATCGGCGAGATCGGTCTGGCAGATTTCCGGCGTGGCAAAGCGCGCCAGCCGCTGCTGGGCATCCTCCGACCACAGCCGCAGGCAATGACCGGGCTCGATACGACCGGCACGACCGCGCCGCTGCTCGGCATTGGCCTGCGATACCGCCTCGGTCATCAGCCCCGACAGCCCCGTATTCGGGTCAAAGCGCTGGCTGCGACGCAGGCCGCAGTCGATCACCACGCGCACGCCCTCGATGGTCAGACTGGTCTCGGCAATCGCCGTGGCCAGCACGATCTTGCGCTGCCCGCTGGCGGCGGGCGTAATCGCGGCATCCTGCTCGGCCTGGCTGAGTTGGCCATACAGCGGGCAGAGCTGCGTATTGGCTGGCAGTCGGTGTTGCAGCAGTGCTTGCAGCCGGCGGATTTCGCTTTCGCCGGGCAGAAACACCAGCAGCGAGCCGCTTTCGCGCTGCAAGACCTGATGCACCATCTGCGCACAGTGGTCCAGCAGTGGCGTGCGCCCCGGCGGCGCATAACTCACGCCGACCGGGAACTGCCGGCCGGGGCAGCTCAGCATCGGGGCATCGTCCAGCAGGCGCGACAGCGGCTCGGCATCCAGCGTGGCCGACATCAGCAGTAAGCGCAGATCGGGCCGGAACACGCTCTGGCATTCCCTGCTCAGCGCCAGCCCTAAATCGGACTGCAGATTGCGCTCATGGAACTCGTCGAAAATCACCACGCCATAACGCGACAGCTCGGGGTCGTCTTGCACCATGCGCAGCAAAATGCCTTCGGTCACCACCTCGATGCGCGTGGCAGTGCTGATCTTGCTGTCTAGCCGGGTGCGATAACCCACGCGCTGACCGCCGCTTTCGCCGAGCAGCCTGGCCATGTAGGCTGCTGCCGCGCGTGCGGCCAGCCGGCGTGGCTCCAGCATCAGTATCGCGCGCCCGGCCAGCCAATCCGGCTCGGCTTCCAGAAGGGCCAGCGGCACTCGCGTGGTCTTGCCGCTGCCGGGCGGCGCTTGCAGGATGGCCGTGTTCGCGCCGGCCAGCGTGCTCAGCAGCGTCGGCAGAATGTCGATGATGGGCAATGTACCCAAGGGCAATTTATCCAAAAGCAGAGCGGTGGCTGCAAAGACGAAAGATTCGGTCATTATTGTCAACTGTACAGCCGGTGTGTCGCGTAGTCTGACTGAAAGGTCATGGTTTCATGTATTTCACAAGGGCGCTTCATCGGTGCTTTCTACAAGAACAAAAAAGGAAGCAGACATGCAGACATCTCGAATTTTCATCACGCTAATGACCGGGCTGGGCCTGTTCATGGCGATGCTGGCCGCGCATGCCGAGCCGGTCAAGCTGGTGCCAGTGAAAGCCTGCATTTTCGACCCCACCGGCGCCAACGGCCCGTTCGCGCAATTATCGCGTGATCTGGCGGTCGAGGCCCAGCGTTACGGCATGCGCCTCACGGTCAAAATCTACCTGCAAGAGCAAATCGCGGCGGAAGACTTCAAGGCCGGCCAATGTGACTTGGTGGGGATGTCCACCCTGCGCGCGCGCCAGTTCAACAAGATGGTCGGCAGCATTGATGCACCCGGCAATCTACGCACCTATGCCGAAGTCAAATCCCTGCTGCATGTGCTCGCCAACCCGGCGTTCCAGCCCATGACCATCACCGGGCGCTACCAGGTCATTGGCGTGATGCCGATTGGCGCGCTCTATGTGATGACCCGTGATCGCGCTATCAACTCCATCGAGAAGGCCGCCGGCAAACGCATCGGCGTGCTCGACTGGGATACCTCGCAATCGAAGATGGTCACGGCGCTGGGCGCACAGCCAGTGCCTTCCGACATCACCAGCTATGGCGGTAAATTCAACAACGGTCAGGTCGACATCATCGCCGCGCCGGCCATCGCCTACGCGCCGCTGGAGCTGTACCGAGGCATTGGCAAGACCGGCGGCGTGATTCGCTTTCCGCTGCTGCATGCCACGGCCACCATCATGATTCGCCGCGACTTTCTCATCGAGAAAATGCCTGATCTGGACAAGCGTATCGAGCAGTTGCAAGCCTACGGACTGCGCTTTTTGGATGGTCATATCGAGCGTTTGAAGCAGGCTGAAAAAACCATTCCGGATTCAGTCTGGATGGAGCTGACGGCTGATGAGAAAAACAAGTATTCACGCATGTTGCGGCAGGCCCGCATCAGCATGACCAAGGATGGTGTGTACGACACCTCAACCATGAACCTGCTTAAGCGCGTGCGCTGCAAGCATGACCCCGCCAACGAAGAATGCAGCTTGTTTGATGAATAAGGATGACCTCATGAATTTTCTCAAGCGTTCGCTGACCGTCTGCCTGCTGACCACCGGCTTGTGTGTTGCCCCGGCCTTTGCGGCCGACATCATGCCCGATTTGCCCAGCCCGAAAACGGTAGGCATGCCGGCACCACTGCCAAAGCCGGTGAAGGTACGGTTCTGCATTTTTGATCCGCTAGGTTCCGGCGGCAAGATCGTCACTGCCGCCCGCGAGCTGGCCAAATTCGCTGCCGAGTGGAATTTCATCGCCGAGATCAAGCCCTACACCGACGAGCGCGTCGCCACGGAAGACTTCAAGGCCGGGCAGTGCGAAGCCGTGGCCATCTCCACGCTGCGCGCCAAGCAGTTCAACGCCGTGGTCGGCAGCATCGACTCGCCGGGCAATCTGCGCAATTACGACGAAATGAAAACGCTGCTGAAGATGCTGTCCAA
Source organism: uncultured Moraxellaceae bacterium (assembly GCA_937928295.1). Lineage (GTDB taxonomy): Bacteria > Pseudomonadota > Gammaproteobacteria > Pseudomonadales > Moraxellaceae > Perlucidibaca. The sequence continues at coordinate 12,245 of CALEYY010000189.1, read as the reverse complement.
CCCGGTCGTGGCGCAGCTCGCCATCAATGGCCAGTATCAGGTCGCGGCCATCATGCCGATAGGCGCGATATTCGTGGTGGTCAATGACCGTCAGATCAACTCGCTGAGCAAGGCTGCCGGCAAGCGCATTGTGGTGTTGGATTGGGACCCGGTGCAGGCCAAGATGATCTCCGGCCTTGGCGCACAGCCGGTGCCGGCTGACTTCTCGACTTATGCCGGCAAATTCAACAACGGCCAGGCCGACATCATTGCCGCGCCGGCGCTGGGCTTCAAACCGATGGAGCTGTACAAGGGCATCGGCACGAAAGGCGGCGTAATTCGCTTTCCGCTATTGCAGGCCACCGGCACTGTGCTGATTCGCCGCGACTTGCTGCTGCCGAAGATCCCGGATCTGGACCTGCGCCTGAATCAAGTGCGCCAGCTCGGCCTGCAGCATATTGATGGCCTCATCAACATGCTGAAAGAGGCCGAAAACGATGTGCCGGATCGTCTCTGGATTGACCTGCCGCAGACCGAGCAAGACAAGTACTACCAGATGCTGCGTGACGCACGCATCGCGCTCATGCGCCAGGGCATTTACAACAATGTCATGCTTGGCATCATGAAGCGCGTGCGCTGCAAGCATGTGCCCAATGATGCCGAGTGCAAGAGTTATGATGAGTAAGTAGGCATGAAAAAGCCCCGCCGGCCTTGCGCTGGCGGGGCTTTTCTATGCGCGTTGATTTAGTCCCGAATCAGCGCCAGAAACTCATTCCTCGTCTGCGCGCTGTCGCGGAACGCCCCCAGCATGATCGAAGTTTTCATCACCGAATTCTGCTTCTCCACACCGCGCATCATCATGCACATGTGCTTGGCCTCGATGGTCACCGCCACGCCCTTGGCGTTGGTAACCTGCTGAATGGCATCGGCAATCTGCTTGGTCAGGTTCTCCTGAATCTGCAGCCGGCGTGCGTACATGTCGGCAATGCGAGCCACCTTGGACAGCCCCAGCACCTTGCCGGACGGGATGTAGGCCACATGCACCTTGCCGATGAAGGGCAGTAGGTGGTGCTCGCACAGCGAATACAGCTCGATGTCTTTCACCAGCACCATCTGATCGTTGTCGGACGGAAACACCGCGCCGTTGACGATGGTGTCGAGGTCTTCCTCGTAACCCTTACACAGGTACTTGAACGCCTTGGCGGCTCGTTTCGGGGTGTCGAGCAGGCCGGGTCGGCCCAGATCCTCACCAACACCTCGAATAATGTCCGCGTAAGCGTTTTCCATGATTGTTCTCGTACTCGGAAGAAGAAAGGCTGACCGTAGCGACGCACTTGGCTACGGTAAAGAGGACAGCGCCGGCATTTTGTCTTCTCGCGGCCGTCGCAGCAAGACCATCACTGCACCGGTGCCGCCGTGGCGCGGGTCTGCGCTAACAAACGCGAGCACTTCCGGGAGCTGACGCAGCCAGCCGTTCACAGCGGTTTTCAGCATGGCCTGACCATTGATCTGCCCTTTGCCATGCACAATTTTTACCACCGTAATGCCTTCGGCCTTGGCTTCGACCAGCAGCTGCAAGACCGCTTCGCGCGCCTGCTCCAGCGTGCAGCCATGCAGATCCACGGCATGTTTCCACGGCAGCAGGCCGCTCTTGAGCTTGTCGAGCTGGCGCTCCTGCACGCCATTGCGCTTGAAGCTCAGCGTCGCCTCCGGCGCTACACCTTGCAGCAGCGCGACAGTATCCGATAGCGCGATGTTTTCGCGCTCCGGGTCGCCCTCGGCGCGGGCGCGCTTGAGCAGGGTCAGCGCATCCGGTTTCTTCGGACGCTGGGGGCGGGCAGGGGCGGCGGCATCCGTGGCCAGTTTGCGCGCACCGCGCGTGGCCTGGGCAAACAGCGTGGCATCGTCCAGCTCAAGTTCGGGCTCGCGAGCCGGCACCGGCTTGGCGACCTTCACGGCGGGCAGCGGCGCTTCGGCCTTCAGCTGGCGTTTCAGCACGGTCAGTTGCGGATCTTTCATGGATGATCGACACCATAGGCAGGTGGCGAAATTATAGTGTGCTTGGGTAGCCCGTTGCCGTGTAAAATCGCCACACTTTTTCCTGTTGAAACCCGGAGTTGCCGTGAGCGATGCGCTGCCTGCCCTGACCTTGTCTGCTGACCTGCTGGCAGAAGCCGAGCGTGAACTGGTCACCATTCGTGACTGGATGCGCTTTTGCGTGAGCTGCTTCCGGGGCTGCGATGTGCATATCGGCCACGGCACCAGCGATCCGTTTGCCGAGGCGTCGGCGCTGGTGCTGCAAACGCTGAATCTGGAATGGTCGGCAGATGAAGAAATCCTGTCTGCGCGCCTGCTGCCGAGCGAGCGAGCCGCCATTGCCGAAACGCTGCGCAAACGCGTAAACGATCGCACGCCGCTGGCTTATCTACTCAATCTGGCCTATTTCAACGGCCTGCCGTTTTATGTGGACGAGCGTGTGCTGGTGCCGCGCTCACCGATTGCCGAGCTGATCCAGGATCGCTTCCTGCCCTGGCTGAAAGATGAGCCGCAGCGCATTCTCGATCTCTGCACCGGCTCCGGCTGCATCGCCATCGCCTGCGCGAAAGAATTTCCCGATGCCGTGGTTGATGCGACTGACTTGTCGCTCGAGGCTTTAGCCGTGGCCGCCATCAATATCGAGCATCATGACCTGCAGGAGCGTGTTGGCCTGCTGGAGTCGGATGTGTTCAGCAAGTTGCCGGGCCAGCGTTATGATCTGATCGTGAGCAATCCGCCGTATGTGGATGCCGAAGACATGGCCGATCTGCCGGAAGAGTTTCTGCGTGAGCCGGAGATGGGTTTGGCATCCGGCGCGGACGGCCTCGACATCACCAAGCGCATCCTCGCCGAGGCAGCCGATTATCTGACCAAAGACGGTGTGCTGGTGATCGAGGTGGGCAATTCGCAGTGGGCGCTGGAGCAGACTTTCCCCGATGTGCCGTTCATCTGGGTCGAGTTCGAGCGCGGCGGCAAGGGCGTATTTGTGCTCACGGCGGCTGATTGCCGCGAACATCAGGCGGTTTTTGAAGCGAGCATCTGAGATGGCCGGTAACAGCATTGGACAAGTTTTCCGCGTGATGACCGCAGGCGAGTCGCATGGCATCGCCCTGACCGCGATTGTCGATGGCGTGCCGCCGGGCATCGCGCTGTGCGAGGCTGATTTGCAGGGCGATCTGGATCGCCGCAAGCCCGGTACATCGTCGTTTGCGACCCAGCGCAAGGAAGAGGATCAGGTGAAAATCCTGTCTGGCGTGTTCGAGGGCCGCACCACCGGCACGCCGATCGCGCTGGTGATCGAGAACACCGACCAACGCTCGAAAGATTACGGCAACATCGCCGACACTTTCCGCCCGGCTCATGCCGACTACACCTATACGCACAAATTCGGCTTCCGTGACTATCGTGGCGGCGGTCGTTCCAGCGCTCGCGAGACGGCCATGCGTGTTGCTGCCGGCGCGATTGCCCGCAAGGTGCTGGCCGAGCAGTTCGGTGTCAGCATCCGGGGTCGTGTGTCGCAGATTGGCGACATCAAGGCGCAGACCTGCGACTGGGATTATGTGTACCAGAATCCGTTCTTCTGCGGCGACCGCGAGGCGGTGCCGAAGATGGAAGCGCTGGTGCTGAGCATGCGTACCGAAGGCTCCAGCATCGGTGCGGCGGTCGAGGTTTTCGCGACTGGCATGCCGGTGGGTTGGGGCGAGCCGGTGTTTGATCGTCTCGATGCCGATATCGCCCACGCCATGATGAGCATCAATGCGGTCAAGGGCGTGGAAATTGGCGATGGCTTTGCGGTCGTCGCGCAGCGCGGCGAGCAGCATCGCGACGAGCTGACGCCGGAAGGCTTTCTGAGCAATCACGCGGGTGGTGTGCTCGGTGGTATTTCCAGCGGTCAGGATCTGATCGTGCGTATCGCGCTGAAGCCGACATCGAGCATCACCACGCCAGGGCGCAGCATCAACCTCAAGGGCGAGGCCATCGAGGTGGTCACCAAGGGCCGTCACGATCCTTGCGTGGGCGTGCGCGCGACGCCGATCGCCGAGGCCATGCTGGCCATCGTGCTGCTCGATCATGCGCTGCGGCATCGTGCCCAGAACGCGCGGGTGCAGTGCAGCACGCCGGTGATTCCGGGCAGCGTTGCGGGCAGCAAGCGCTGAGCGGCGCGTGCTGCCTGAGCCGGGCGGCGTGAGCGTGGCCCGCATTCCCTACCTGCCGCTGGGCGCGTTCTACTTTTTCTACTTCGCGGTGATCGGCGGCTTCATGCCGTACTGGGGGCTGTACCTGCAGTCCCTGGGCTTCGATGCCGAGGCCATCGGCGAGCTGTCGGCCATCGTTATGGCCACGCGCATTATCGCGCCGAATTTCTGGGGTTACATTGCCGACAAGACCGGCCAGCGCCTGCGCTTGGTCAGGCTGGGTGCGGCCATGATCACCCTGGGCTGGCTGGGCGTATTCGTGGCGCGGGAGTTTTGGCCGCTGGCGGCGGTGCTGCTGGTCTATGGGTTCTTTCAGAATGCCATCCTGGCGCAGTTCGAGGCCGTCACACTGGCGCACCTCGGTGACCAGCGCGAGCGCTACAGCCAGATCCGGCTCTGGGGTTCGCTGGGCTTTATTGCCACGGGCACCGGGCTGGGGCTGTATTTCGAGTATTTCCCGGTCGCTCATTTGCCGCTGGCGCTGCTGGTCTGCGCGCTGGCAACCTGGCTGGCTAGCGCCTTCGTGCCGGATATCGCCACGCCGAAGCGCCTGCCCGGTTCGCAAGGGTTTCTCGCCATCCTCGCACGCCGACCGGTGTGGATATTCTTTGTCGCGCATTTTCTGCTGCAGCTGTCCCATGCGCCGTACTACACCTTCTACAGCATCTATCTGGAAAGCCACGGCTACAGCCGCAGCGACATCGGCTGGCTGTGGGGGCTGGGTGTGTTGGCCGAGGTGATCTTGTTCATGCTGATGCACCGCGTACTGCCGGCGGTGGGCGAGCATAGGCTGATGCTGTGGAGTCTGGCGCTGTCGGCCGTGCGTTGGCTGATGATCGGCTATGGCGTGGACTATCCCGCCGTGATCTGGAGCGCGCAGCTGCTGCATGCGGCCAGCTTTGCAACTTTTCATGCGGCGGCGATGACGCTGATTTATCGCCATTTCGGGCAGGGTTCGCAGGGTCAGGGTCAGGCCGTTTACAGCATGCTTTGGGGCACGGGTGTGGCGCTGGGGGCATGGGCTGCGGGCACGGTGTGGTCCGTCGCCAGCGCCCCCGTAATTTTTTTCATCGCCGCGATGCTCTGTGTGGCGGCGCTGGTGTTACTCGGTTTTGGCCGGGGGCACGGTGGCTGTGAGCAAGGTGCGGTAACGCGCATCTAGCGCCGGGTCGCTGTCGGGATAGTCTGGTGCCAGCTTCTGCAGCTGCTTGAGCAGAATGCCGGCCACGGCAGCTCGTGCATGCGCCTTGTTGTCAGCCGGGATCAGATGCCACGGCGCCGCTTCGCTGCTGGTGGCTTCGACCATGTCGGCCATGGCATCCAGATACGGTCGGCGTTGCGCGAATGTATCTAGATCGGATGGATCGAATTTCCAGCGTTTGCGCGGCTCGTCCAGTCGTTTCAGCAGGCGCTCCTTCTGTTCAGCCTCGGACTGATGCAGCCAGACCTTAATGATGCGGGTGCCACTGTCGTGCCAGTGCTTCTCGATGGCATTGATGGTGCGATAGCGCGCCTGCCAAAAGCGCTTTGCATTTGGCGCACCCGCTAGCAGGCGCTCGGCCAGCACGGCTTCGTAATGACTGCGATTGAAGGCCACGACATGACCATGCGCTGGCAAACGCGGAATGACACGCCAGAGAAAGTCATGCGCGGCTTCCTCCGCCGTGGGGCGGCCAAAGGAATAGACCCGGAAGCCGGCGGGGTCGAGACCTTGCGCTAGCGTTCGCAGCAGGCTGTCCTTGCCGCTGGCATCGAGCCCTTGCAGGATCAGCAGAACAGCGTGCTGGCCATTGGCATGCAGTCGGCGCTGAGCCTCACCGAGGGCATCGAGGCTGCTGGTCAGATCGGGCAGGTCGGTAATTTCCGATTTGCTCATGGCGGTTGCGAGCTTGTCAGGCTCTGGGCGACCATCCGTCCATTGCCAGGGTGAGTCGGCGGAGTTGCTCATTGGCTGCGGGTTCTTGCGCACACCACACGCACCACATTGACGCCATGCGGCCTGCAGTCCGGCAGCTGCTCACGAAACTCACTCGGTTTCAGCAGCACGCCCTGGCTGAAGCCGGCCTTGCTCAGCGCCTGCTCGGCCGCCGCGACATCCTTGAAATGCAGATGCACACTGCCGCCCACAAAAGTAGACAGCATGCCCATGAAGCCTCGCGTGGCAACACCGGAGTTATTGGCTTTCACATGCAGGTCAGACAGATACAGACCGTGCTTGAAGCCCGATAGCACCTTGGCAAATCGCGCCCACATGGCCTCTACGGTCGGCGTGTCGAAGTAGTTGATCAGGCCTTCGGTAATGATCGCCAGCCCTTGCGACGGGTCGAGCTTGGAGGCGATTTCGGCGAGGCTGTCGGCACCGGAGTCGGCGAGGGCATTGATGATGCGCACATGATGCTGATCCGTGTTCAGGCCGCCCGCTTGCAGCAGGTGGTGCTTGTACTTGGCCATGTCCACCAGATCGGCTTCGATGTAGGTAATGCGTTCGCGATGACGCGAGGCGAAGCGCCAGCCGCGCGGTGACAGACCCGCAGCTATCTCGATAATTTGAGTGATTTCACCGGACTCGATCGCCTGTTCCAGCTGCAGATCAATGAGGCGATGGCGTGCCAACAGGAAGGCTTCCAGCGTCGGCGCGCCCAGCGTCTTGGCCAAGGCCATCGGCCCCTTTAGCGCATAGTAGAAAGCCTGGCCTTGCAGCGTGGCAAACGCCGGGTGCGAGAGCCCGTGTTGCAGCCAGACGGTGCCGGTGTAGTGTGCGGTCGGGCTGATCAGTTCGGGGTTGGCGCGGGGCATGGCAGGCAGCTCTTGTTCTGAAGTGCCCCGAGATTACTTGGATGGTGTGTCTTCTGTCATCCACGATGTATTGCGCACCATGGTGCCCCATTTTGCTTCCGTGCCGCGTAGCCAGTGCCAGGTGCCTTGCAGCCGCCACCAGGAGTTCAGCTGGCGATACCCGAAGTTCTCCAGCACGGCCCACAGAAACAGCGTGGCGGTATCGCGGAAGCGTGGATAGACATGAAAGCTGCGCTCCTCCAGCACCAATGCCAGTGACGACAGCAGCAGGCCCATGCCCACCGAGGCAGCCAGAAACAGCAGGCTGGCATCGACATTGAGGTAGCCGAAGCAGCCCAGCAGGATGGTGAAGATCAGGCCCAGCACTTCGATGATCGGACTCAGGGCTTCCACCACCAGCATGAACGGGTAAGCCAGCCAGCCGACTCGCCCCGAGCCCTTTTGAAAGCACAGCGCACGATGCTCATGCAGCGTCTCCAACAGGCCGCGCTGCCAACGGATACGCTGCTTGCGCAGGGTCGGCAGGTCTTCCGGCGCATCCGTCCAGCACACGGGGTCGGGCACGAAGTTGATGGTGTAGGGCTGGTTATGAGCCAGTGAATGACGATGCAGGCGTACTACCAGCTCCATGTCTTCCCCTAGACTGGTGGGCAGATAGCCGCCCACGGCAATGACGGTCTCGCGCTTGAAAACACCAAAAGCGCCGCTGATGATGAGTAGTGCCTGTAGTTTTGACCACCCCAGTCGGCCAAAGAGAAAGGCACGCAGATATTCCAGTACTTGTATTTTTGCCATCCAGCGAGTGGGCAGGCCGGTCTTGATCAGGCGCCCGTTTTGCACCTGACAGCCATTGACAATGCGTACGCTGCCGCCAGCGGCAATTGTGTTTGGCTTCTCCAGAAACGTCCGCACTACGCGCAATAGGCTGTCGCGCTCCAGCACCGAGTCGGCATCCATGCCGCAATATAGCGGCATGCGCGCGACATTGATCCCTGCGTTGTTAGCATCGGCTTTGCCACCACCGTTGGCCTTGTCGATCATGAGCAGGTTGGGATGACTGCGTGAGCGATAGATTTGCTTGATCGGTTTACAGCGGACCGCGTACTCGAATGCATAGGGGCAGGGATACAGATTGAATTCGCGCTGCATCACGCCCAGTGTGTCGTCGTTGCCACCATCGTGAATGACAATCAGCTCAAAAAGCGGGTAGTCGAGTTGCAGCAGTGAGCGCACGGATGTCGCAATCAATTGCTCTTCGTTGTATGCGGTTAGCAGAATGCTGACGCCGGGCAGGCTGCTTTCGTAAATTCGTGGCAGATGCAGGTCGTGGCCGCCGCGAGTACTGCGTCGAACTACATAGAGGGCGATGATATTCAGCGAGATATAGCTGCTACCGACAATGATCTGATAAATCAGAAAAAACCAGAACAAGCCATTGATAAGCTGGCCATTCCAGCCATGACCTATGGCCACAGGAGCAACCCAGTACCATTCAGCCATGATAGACCGCCTGCATGCGTGACGAAGTATTGAGCGAAATCCAGCTCGTGGGATCGAGATCTGGCAGCCAGCCTTTTTCGAATAGCAGCTCTGACCAATGCTGCCGTGCTGATGCCGTATGCAGCTGCTGTAAGATAGCTTGTGCCACGACTGGGTCGTGAGTCAGCTGCATCAGGCTTTTAGCCGCAGCCTGTTGATTAAGCCAAGTGTCACTATCGAGATGATTAATCAGGCGTGTCTGCTCATGCACTTCGCCAAGGCGACCCAATGCCAGCAAGCCTTCGCTGCGCAGCTCGGGGGACAGACTTTGGCTACTGGCAATGGCCAATGGCAAAAACTGCGGATCGGCAGTGTTCTTCAGGATGGTGCGGAGGAGTTGCTCATATTGCGGGAAGCGACTCAGGCAGGCATTGGCGACACCAGTCGCTTCTGAGGGTGCCAAGGCAAAGACTAGCTCCATGAGGTGTGGTAGCTGATCTTCTAGCAGCGTTTCGGCGGCCACCGTCAGATACTGTGTTTGTAGCTGGCGTGGCGCGGCAGCGAGCAACTGACGGACACGACCCATAGGCCAGCCTGGCGTATCGATGCGTCGCATCAGTTCGGGCAGGCCTTCTTCTGGTGCAATATCCATGAAGGCCTTCATGGCCGCTAGGGAAAGCAAGGGGTAGGTATCATCGATATTCTGACGAATGACGGGCAAGGCACGGCGCTCCTTCAACAGGCCCAGCGCCATGATAGCGAGCAGTTTCTCATCCAGAGTTCTGGACTTTAGCCAAGGTAGCAGGTGATTGGAAAAATCCAGGCATTCGCCGAGTCGAATCAGTCCTCTGGCGGCCTCGCCACCTCGTATGCGATCGAAGGTTTGCAGCCATATTTTGACCAGATCATAAAGGTCGTGTTGTTCCATGGAGGGCAGCGTGTCCAGTTGGTCGGTCATCAGTGCTTGAAAGCAGAAGTGGCGCCATTGTGTTGCCACACGATCCGAGCGTCTCTGATGGCGCAGCCGACGCATGCGGATGAAAAAGCAGAGCAGCAGCGAGAGCGCACTGGCGATAAAAAACATCAGTGTGAAATACAAAACACCATGAAGAGCATGATCAGAACTGGTAGCGAATTCCAAGTCGTGCTCCTTGCTGACGGTAAATATTGCCCTGGTCGGTGAGCTGTAGTTGCCAGATCATTTGCCACTCTCTGGATATGCTGTGTTCGCCAGCCAGAAAGTAGCTACTGACCGGCGTTTGAATGACCAAGCCGGTATCGAGAACATCCTGATCGTCGCCATGCGCCATGCCGGCACTGAGCTTGTTGTTGTCATGGTAGAACCAATCGGCTTGCAGGCGATGATTGAGGGCACGCTCACCATTGAGCGTTACGCGCGCGGCAGCGTAGGCAAAGCGAAAGTTTTGCCAATACTTTTCGATAACCACGCTGGCCTTTTCAACGCCGACACGAGGGTAACGCGTCCATTGATAGCCAGGCTCTACGGTCCAGCCGGCTGGTAGCGACTGATACCAGCCGACATATGTCTGGTGCTCAGGCTTGATCAGTGGGTTGGCTGTCATGGTGCTTTCAATATGCAGCTGGGCTTTGGCTGTGATGTTTTGATAGAGGCCGATCTGTATCGGCAAGTCGTGAGCATCACCACGCTGGTAGTCGCTAACCTCACCATAAAATGTATGTGAGGCCTGTTTCAGTGAGCCGGCCACGGTATAGCTTTGTGCGGAGTTGAAGCCATTGCTGTAATGCTGATAGTCGGTGCTGAATTCGATCCGCCCGCTATCGGCAGCGGCGATTAGCGGGATGCAGCAAAGAGCGAAAACTAGCGCTTTCATGCAGGAATCCTGATCATGCGTTTCAGGCGTGCTGTCAGCTCTGCTGGTTGGAACGGCTTGGCGATGAAATCATTGGCACCCGCATCGAGGGCTTTCACGATATCCTCTTCTCGTGATTTGCCGGTGAGCACCAGTACGGGCACATCTGACCAGGTGGCGCTATTGCGTACGGCTTCGAGTACTGTCATGCCATCCACGAACGGTAGTAGCCAGTCTAGGATCAGCGCTGCCGGCGGGACATCGTTGAGCAGACTCATGGCTTTCTGACCATCGGCAACATGCTCGAAGGTATAACCTTGGCGTTGCACGAGAAAGCGCACTAGCTCGGCTGACATTTCGTCATCTTCGACCAATACGACTCGGGAGGCACTCATGGGTTACTCCTGCACGATGAGGTTTTGTTGCTATTGCGTGCAGTATGCCTGCTCTCGATCGTCCACTTTGTAATCCTGCGTGCAGGACATGTGCAGTCTTTGTAGACGGCCGTGTCAGCCCTTGACCCCATACCTTGCAAGAAACAGCAGCACATTTTCTTTTACCAGACGCTGATCGTGCGCGGTATCCGGCAGGCCAAGTCCGAGCGTGGCGCGCAAATGCGGCCTGCCTTGAAACAGCGACAGAAACTGGTCGCAGGCTATCCCGATATTATCAATTTGCAATTTTCCGGCCGCCATCGAGGCGGTCAGGAACTCACTGACCAAGGCGTTGACGCGCTCAGGCCCTGCCTTGAAATAGCCGGCGCAAACCTCGGGATGCAGCGTTGCCAGGCCATAGAGCATGCGATGCATGCGAATCACATCTTCGGCCCGCATGAGCGCGAGAAATTGCTCACCGATCAGCGTCAAGCCTTGCTTTGGTTGCATCGGATCAAGTTGGTTTTCATGGAAAGCCTCGAACATGGCATCGGTGCGACAGGCCACGCAGGCTTCGAGCAGCAGGCTCTTGCTCGGGAAATAGTTGTACAGCGTCATTTTCGACACGCCGGAGTTCTGCGCCACCGCTTCCATGCTGGCGCGATCGAAGCCCTGTTCGAGAAAATGCTGCGAGGCACTCTCGATGACGCGCCTCATGCGCTCTGGGTCGCGGGGGCGGCCGCGCTTGTTTTTGATGATGGTTTCCATTTCTTTACTTGACAGTCCAGTAAATCAGCAATATTACTATACACATAAGTCTACATAATGGTCAAAGCATGCGTACTGCCTCGTCGATTTGCAATGGTTTCCTGTCTCGTCCCTTACTTCTGGCTGCGGGGGGAGTTCTGCTTGCGGCCTGTGCCGGCACGCCGTTGCAGCCTGCGGTGAAGCTGTCGCCGGCGTATCAGCAACCGGTGGATGGCGCGACTGCCGTCGCCGGCGACTGGTGGCGGGTATTCAACGACCCCGTGCTGGATCAGCTCATCGCCCGTGGTCTTGCCGGCAATCACGATGCCCGGCTGGCGCTGGCGCGCGTGCAGCAGGCCAAGGCCGGCACCACGGCGGCAGGGTCACGGCTGTTGCCATTGCTGGCGCTGACCGGCTCGCAGGCCGACACCCGCACTGGCTTGCCGCCACCCTACAAGAACGGTTCGCCAGATACGCAGAGCACACGCGTGGCGCTGGATCTGAACTGGGAGCTGGATCTGTTCGGGGCTGCACGGTCGGCACGGCGGGCAGCCGGCAGCGATCTGCTGGCGGCGGAGGCGGGTATTGATGGCACGCGGCTGTTGGTGAGTAGCGAAATCGCCCGGCAATATTTCATCTTGCGCGGGGCGCGTGAGCGCTTGCTCTTGCTCGACGACATTCTGGGCACGCTGCGCAAGACCGAGGAGCTGACGCGCAAGCGTTTTGCTGCCGGCCTAGCCAGTGAGCTAGATGTGGAGCTGGCCAGCGGTGAGCGGCTGAATACCGAAGCGTTGCAGCCGCAGTTG